>JAQICW010000498.1 GCA_027858355.1 Desulfobacula sp. | reverse complement strand
TTGGTACGCCAGATTCTACCCCGTGCCATTGTCGATTATCAGCGAATAAATGTAAAATATGATGATTGGATTCCTGAAAAACGTTGGGATGACAGGGAAGTTTTTGAAGAAAACCTGATTCAGACCTGGCTTGGCCTTTTGGAAAAATATTCTCGAATCAGTGAAAAACCATTTTCAATTGATGTTTCAACAATGCGACGTAGTGACAACCCTCCTGATTACATCACGTTTCGTGAAGCAGCGATTAATTTGCTTATGCATCAGGATTATGGTGATCATACCAGAATGCCTGTTATCCAATTTTTTAATGACCGCACAATTTTCAAGAATCCTGGAGATGCATTTGCAACAAAGGATGAACTGCTTGAGCCCGGTACTAAAGAAGTTAGAAACCCTACCATTGTTAATGCTTTTAGAAGAATTGGGTTAAGTGATCAGGCTGGAACAGGAATTCGTTCTATTTTCCAAAGTTGGAGCAATTTGGGGAATGTTCCACCCATAATTAACAATAATAAATCAGAAAAAACGTTTGAACTTGTTCTTAACAAAGAAAAACTTTTATCTGAAGAACAGGTTATTTTCCAAAGCTTGATCGGGGTTCATCTTTCAGAGATGCATGCTAAAGTTTTCGCTTATGCATGCCAAACAGGCATCATCACACTGACTGATATTAAAGCTGTAACAAACGAAACATCTAAAAAATGTAAAGAAATAGCAGACTATTTAGTAGTTCAAGTGCTCCTGAAATGGGTAGACCAATCGAATCTTGTAGTTGCAGATCATTTGCAAGCAAAATTGGTCGGCAAAAAAGCTGAAGAATCAAAATCCGCACCACGCGTGATTTCTACTGAAAAAAGAATCATTGATAAAATTTCTGAGACTCAACGTGATGTAATAAAATTTTGCACTGTTCCTAAATCCATGACTGAAGTTCAAGAAAAATTTGGGTTTAGCAACAGAACTTATTTCAAGCGTAAAACATTAGATCCGCTTCTTGAAGTGGAATTATTACAAATGACCAATCCTGATAACCCTAAAGCCAGCAATCAAAAATATGTGATTTCTGAAAACGGTTTCAGGTTATTAAAGATATGGGAAGATGATAATGCTTAAGTCTGTGACTAAGTATAGCCCAAAAGTTCTGCAACTTAGTCACATTATAGTGCCTAAGTTTGAGGCGATTACTGATTATGCATGATATCCGGCAATATCTCATCTCCCATAACTGCGTCTGTAAAATAATTGAGGAACAGGTATTGTGGGGTCAAAAGATCTGTCTTTACTTTTAATGAAAATTGAAGAGGATTCAGTTTGATGAATGGCTGGCGAGAAACGATCCTTAAAGAATTTATCCCAAATGTCAGCAAGTTAACTCTGGTCGCTGACCCTGACAGCCTTTTAACTAAAGAAAAGCTTTTTGTAAAGCTGCGGCAAAGAGGATTTGATCTTATTGAATTTGATGATCCAATTGAATTTCGATATGCTTATGAATCAAAGTACAGATCAATTTGGGATAGAGGAGAACATACAGATTTAGTCGTTATCCTTCGACTACAAAATTCGGAACTGTTATCTTTACCTTATGATTTGCTCCAGGCTGGGAGGAAGTTATCTTTTAATCTTGGTGAGCTCTTTCCCAACTTAAGCTATCCGGTTATAGAAGAGTTGGATCGGTCGATGTTGGATGCATTGTTTGATGCACAGCAAAAAACTTCATCTGCCAGGATGGGTGATAATGCGACCAAAGATTTCATTCTTCGCCATGTCTACGGTATCCCAATGGACATGATTTCAGATGATATAAAACTTTTAAGGACATTGTTGCGTTTGCACTACAGCAAGACCCAAATGCCAAAAATTTTTTCAGAACGACTTGTCCAAATTTTAATAGAAAATAATACTTTTGGGACATGGGATTTAAAAGAAATAGTACCGAATGAAGAAGCATTTTTTGCTTTCCTTCAGGAACGCTGGCCAATCTTTATAGACCATCTTGGTAAAACAGATCAAATAAAAGAGAAACCTTCTGAATATGGCTTGAAATATCGGGGGCCGGAATTTCTTCCATTTGATCATCAAGATATCAGAATTTATATTGATAATTTGTTTCTTGAGGGGAAAATTGCTCCTGTAAAAAGTGCAAAGCTAAATATCGATTCAAATTCTTGGATTAAAATCGGAGTTAAAGAAGATGAAGATGATAATGCATCTCGTATTTCAGGTTTGTTTAATATACTGAAGAAGGATTTCCCGACAGTCGAAGGGTCGTCATATACGAAATGGATTAACTTTGCTTTGAAATGGGCCGAACTTTCAGCATTGATACATTGTACAGACAATGATGCCTTTCAATCCCAATTTTGTGAGATGGGATTTAAGCTGAATAAAACTTTTGCCATCTGGTTAACCGAGAATTACTCAAATTTGATTAACCTTCCTCCCACAAATCCAACAATGTTACATCACGTATCCAGACGAATTGCTCGGGATATGGAAAAGTCAAAAAATAACCTTGCGGCACTGATTGTTGTAGACGGGCTTGCTCTGGATCAATGGGTTTCCATCAGGCAGATTTTACAAGACAATGATAGCAGCTTGATTATAAAAGAATCAGCTGTTTTTGCATGGATACCAACATTGACTTCTGTCTCAAGGCAATCAATTTTTTCAGGTAAACCCCCATTTTATTTCCCTTCATCCATTAAAACAACGAACAATGAGGAAAAACTTTGGAAACAATTTTGGGAAAATAATAATGTTTCCCGGCTTGACATTGCATATGCAAGAGGCTTGAGTGACGGCAATGTTGAAAATATTATGGATTCTATAATTCATCCAGGAAAGACAAAGGCTGTTGGCCTGGTAATTGACAAGATTGATAAAATAATGCATGGAATGCAGCTTGGTTCAGCAGGAATGCATAATCAAATTAAGCAATGGTGCCGGAAAGGGTTTCTGCAATCCTTGATTAATTATTTATTGAATCAAGGATATGATGTTTGGATGACATCTGATCATGGAAATATAGAATGCAGCGGTAAGGGACGGCCGACTGAAGGTGTCATTGCTGAAACAAAAGGTGAAAGAGTGCGCATTTATCCATCTGAAGAATTAAGATCTCAGGTCGCGGCTGATTTTCCATTCGCCCAGAAATGGCATCCGGTTGGATTGCCTTCAGACTACTACCCGCTCATTGCTGGAGATCAGGATGCATTCATAAATAAAGGAAATACGATTGTCGGCCATGGGGGCATTTCCATTGAAGAAGTCATCGTGCCGTTGGTTAATTTTAAAAGGAATACACGATGACAAACAAGAGATATAAAAAATTAGGAATTAAGCAGACAATTCAAATAGACTGGATGGACCGTGTTGTACAGATGTTACTTGCAGGGATGACTGAATCTGAAATTCGAGAAGACTTGAATGAGTTTCTTTCTACTCAAAAACAGAGCGGTGGTATTGGGGAAAGAGGCAAAAAAACATACGGCATGGCCATAAGTATCCTTTCATCATGGTTTCCCAAAAATAAAGAGTTAAAAAAGTTTTGTAAAAAGGCTTTGGATCTATCAAAGTCTCTTCAATCACCAGAATGGTTGCCTTTGCACTGGGCTGTCATATCAGCATCATACCCTTTCTGGTTTAATGTTGCTAAACAAGTTGGCCGGATATTGAACTTGCAAGATAAAATAACCCAACGACAGATTTTTGATCGACTGAAAGAACAATATGGTGACAGGGAAACAGTGGCTCGAAATGCCCGTTATACTGTACGTTCTTTTGTGGCCTGGAATACTCTTAAAGATTCTAATACAAGAGGCTGCTATGAAAAAACGGATTTGTATATTATAAATGATCCGGATATTGCTATTCTGCTTTTTGAATCTGCATTGCATGCCACGCCAGATGGAAAAGGGGCATTGGGGTTTTTAACAAATAGTCCTGGTCTTTTTCCATTCCAGGTTCCTCGATTGACCGGAGATTATATCGCCCAAAACTGTGAAAGAATAGATGTCGTTCATCATGGCTTTAATGATGATCTTTTAAAATTGGTTTGTTAGTCGCATGGCATAGTACTTTTGAGCTGGCTCAAAAAGCCATGTTTGCTTGCAACTATCCTTGAGCTTTTGAAAATTCAACAATTCAAACTTTTATTTGAAACAAAGGCAATCTGTTTTGTTGAATGGCAAACACAATATATAGTGGTACCGCACATCTTTTTACCCTGTTTGATTTTGGACACCTTACGTGGGACATGGAAATAGAATAATTGTCCCTTTTTCAAAAAACAGAAATTGTCATTTGGTTTTACTTTTTTGATAATATTTTTTATAAAACAACTATACTTTTAAACTAGTGCGATGAATTTTTTTTCTAAAGGCAGGTTTCAGCTTATTGCAGGAGAACGAAGACTCAGAGCAATTAAAGACTACACGGACATGACGACTATCCAGGCAAAGATCGCAGACGTTGATGATCTTCAGGCAAGACGGATAAGCGCTGCAGAAAACTTTTTAAGAGAAGATTTATCCGCCATAGAATCCATTGAAGCAACCATTGAAATCATTGATGTGGAAATGGGCAAAATTAATTGCTCTTTGACGGTAGGCAAAACACCCCTTGAAAGGGTGCATAAATTGCTGTCAAAGATAGATTCCATTGCAAAAAATCGACTTGCATGCATCATTAAATGTACGTTACAATATATCAAACACCAGGGGGAGAATTTGAGCAATGTCTGGAATTGATAACACCCTAAAGGAAATATTCGGGTTCGACAAATTTAAACCCGGTCAGAAACAGGTTGTGGAAACCATTATGGCTGGTACGTCTGCGGCATCAATTTTTCCCACGGGCGCGGGGAAATCCCTTTGTTATCAGTTACCGGCTATTCTTGAGCAAGGGATGACCCTGGTGGTCTCACCGCTTCACTCACTACTGAAGGATCAGATCGATTTTTTGAAATCGAAAACTATTGCGGCGGCAAAGCTTGACTCAGGGATGAGTGCCGAAGATTACCGAAGTACTCTCGAAGCAGCCCGGCTGGGTAAGCTGAAGATTCTTATGATTGCGGTAGAGCGGTTTAAAAACGAGAGATTCAGAACCCAGCTTCGGCTGATGAAGGTATCACTGCTGGTAGTGGACGAGGCTCATTGTATCTCTGAGTGGGGTCATAATTTTCGGCCGGATTATCTGAAAATCCCCATGTATCAGAAAGAATTCCGTATTGGAAAGGTATTGTTGCTGACGGCCACGGCAACCCCCATGGTTATTTTTGACATGTGCGAAAAGTTTGCAATTCGCAAGGAAAATGTGGTGAAAACCGGGTTTTACCGGAAAAATCTGTTTCTTCGCATACATCCCGTTATTGAAGAAAAAAAAGATGCCCGGCTCATGGAAATCCTGGCAGGAAAGCCTGATGGCCCGGCTGTTGTGTATGTCACCCTGCAGAAAACGGCGGAGCGGGTAGCCCGAATACTGACCGAGAATGGTATTGCTGCAGATGCATATCATGCGGGAATGAAAAATGACCAGCGGGAATCCATTCAGAATCATTTTATGACTGGTAAAACAGGTATAGTGGTGGCCACCATTGCCTTTGGAATGGGTATTGATAAGGAAGATATTCGAAAGGTTATCCACTACGATTTGCCAAAGTCCATTGAGAGCTACAGCCAGGAAATCGGCCGGGCTGGCAGGGACGGGACCCCATCTCTTTGTTGTGTGTTGGGCAATAAAAATGCAGTGCCGATACTGGAGAATTTTGCCTATGGGGATACACCGGGTTTTGATAACATCCGCCATGTGCTGAATAGTATCCATCAGAATAGGGGAACCGTGTTTGAGGTTCGTGCATATACGCTCAGCAAGGATGCGGACATCCGCCTTTTGCCCTTAAAAACCCTGCTGGTTTACCTTGAGATAGAAAAAATTATTTCCCCAAAATATACCTATTTTGAGTCTTATGCGTTTCAGTATTTGATTCCGGACAAGGAGATCCTCAATAATTTTTCCGGAGAAAAAAAACAATTTGTACAGACCATACTGGATTATTCCAGAACAGCAGTAAAATGGTCCAATGTAGACATAAATGGAATTGTTGCCGAATCAGGTTCCGAACGGCAGCGAGTCCTGACAGCCCTGGAATATTTTCATGAAAAAGGTTGGATTGACCTACAGCCAAAATCCGGGGTAGAGGTGTTTGAGATCCTCAATTCCGGATTTGACATCGATTCAACGGCCCTGAAGCTTGCAAACCTGTTTGTGAAAAAGGAGAAAAGGGAAATAGAGCGCCTGCACACCATGATTGAAATGTTTGAAAAAGATCTATGTCTTGCAAAAAGTCTGTCTGCCTATTTTGGGGAAACGCTTGATGCAGACTGTGGCCGGTGCTCGGTTTGCCTTGGTAACAGACCGGTCAGGCTGCCAGAGTCAGAACTGCCTTCCCTGGACAAAATGGATTTTTATACCTTGGTCCGGGCCCTGACTGATGTGGCTTTGTCCCCTTTGCCCGTTGATCTGGCAACCCGTTTTTTATGCGGCATTTCCACTCCCCGGCTGGTCCAGTATAAGGCCAGACACATGTCAGGCTTCAGCCGGCTTGAAGCTTACCCATATAAGGCAGTTGAAAAATGGGTGCAATCACAATATAAGGGATGAAACTTTGAATTTGTGCTTGTCTTCAATTTCGTTCCCTTAATGGCGTTGCTGATTGTCAGAAAAAAATATCAGCTCAATTAGGGTAGGGCAAATATAAATTAGGACGAGAAAGAAAATTTTTCGGTCATGGTAATTGGGTTTGAAAAATGTTTTGAAAAATGAACGAATTAAAGGAAGCTCGATGATTTTAACCGATAACAATTTCCACCAGTTTCAACAAGAGGGCTGGCAGCGCATTGCCCATAGATATGATCTGGCCTGGAGCGGGCTTGTCCGACCTTTCACCCATCATCTGCTTGAGGCTGCAAAGGTAAAATACGGCACCCGCCTGCTTGATGTGGCTTGCGGGCCTGGATATGTCGGGGAAATGGCATTTGCTCTCGGGGCAATCCCCACGGGCCTGGACTTTTCCTCTGAAATGGTTCGCATCGCAAGAGACCGGAATCCTTTGATCCAATTCCATGAAGGCGATGCCCAGGACCTGGATTTTGAAGAAGATTCTTTTGATAGTGTTGTGATGAACTTTGGATTGCTTCATCTGTCAAGGCCGGAGGCTGCTTTTTCTGAAGCCTGCCGGGTGCTTCGACCTGGAGGGTGGTATGGTTTTACTATTTGGGCAAGTCCAGATAAAAGTCCGGGAAACAGGATTGTTGCAGAAGCTGTAAAGGCCTGTGCCAGCTTTGATGTTCAATTACCAGAAGGTCCTGACTATTTTGCATATGGTAACCCAGAGGACTGCCGCAATGCCCTGGGTGAGGCAGGCTTTGATCCGTTGTCTCTTGTTTTTCGATCAGTGACGGTTGAATGGAAGGTTCCATCGGTTTCGTTCATTTTTGAATCTGAACGGGATGCCGGTGTTCGAACCGCAGCCATTCTGGCCGCTCAAAAACCAGAAGCCCTTGCAGCGATAAAAGAACATATTGAAAAATCCGTTCGTGCCTATGAAAGAGGCGATGGTTTTGTCATACCCTTTACCGCCCATATAGTTGCTGTCAAGGCTTTATAAATCCAGGGTCTCCAGCATGAAGTCCACATCTTTTTCGTTGATGCACATGGCAGTTTTTGCACGGCATTCGGCTTTATGCTGGAAGACATAGAGTGGGCTTTCCAGTATGAAGTTTTAACCTGAAGGTCACACGTAAAATTAAGTTGTGGAATTGCTGGTGAGCTATGTTTGAAATCAGCCAAAATTTGATGTTTTTTCATCAATTTTAAAAATTTAAGGATTATTTACACCCGGCCCGGCTGGGTGTATATTTCAACGCTTTAATAATTTTTCATACTTTCCTTGACAAAAAGCAAGTTCCTATCACTTCATCTTTGATGCGAGTATTCCCTCTATGGTTTCCATCACATTTTTGGCCAAAGGTTCCGGCTTATGCTCTCCCAAAATCGTTTTAACACGTTCGTTCAGCACCTTCCACAGGTCTTTCCCTCCGCCTTCCTTCCACCTTTCATGATTGGCACGGTTGAACAGCTTTGGGTACCAGATATTTCTGAAATTTTGCACGGTGTGTTTTTCCTGAAGATAATTTCCCCTTGGGCCGACTTTGTTGATTATATCCGTGGCAAGACTCTCCGCATCCACTGTGACCCCCTTTAAAATATACTTGAGCATGTCGATTAGTTCATCTGAAAGGACAAGCATTTCGTAAGACGCGGTAAGACCGGATTCGAGATATCCCACATCGTGGACCATGCTGCTGCCTGCCATGCTGGCCTGCATCAGCGAAACGGAAGCTTCGGCTGCGGCCTGCTGGTCAAGAACCTTGGCATCAGAACATCCGCCGGTGTTAAAGTCCGGCAGGCCGTAATATGTTGCCATCTCCTTGCCGGCCACATGAACCAGAAAAGCTTCTGGGCCACTGTAAACATTGACCGAGGTTTTCATATCCATGGGAGTGCCTCCACCGCCATACAGGATGGGAGCTCCCTTGCGCTTGAGCTGTGAAATGACAAGACCGCTGAGGAATTCAGCCGTTTGGAGGGCAAGGGTCCCGGCTACGGTTACCGGAGATGTTGCACCCATGATCGGCGCGCTGACATAAGCGCACGGGATAAAATTTTCTGCGCAAAACAACAATTTCTGCAGGGATTCAGGGGCATGTTGCAGCGGTGTGATCGGTTCTGCATAATGGATTAAAAAGGGTTTTTGTTCCAAGGCTTTTTTGCTTCCACATACAACTGAGGCCATGCGATGAATATCCTTGAGCCCCTCCAGGCTCCATGAGGTAAAGAGAATCGGCTTTGTTGTGTTGTTTAGCATGAGAGCAAAATTGTGGCGGTCTGAAAGGTTTGGATCGCACTCCTCGGGTGAAACCCCACCCATTGAAGCAACAAAATCGATATTGGGCAGTGCATCACATAATCGGGCCACACGGGCTACGTCCTGGCCTTTTGTAGACCGCCTTTCGCCGGTTTCTATGTCCATGACGAATGTGGTGTCCGTACCCGGGCCGAAATGGGTGTTGAGGCCTTCGAATCTCATTGCGGGGCTGCCGTTCCGATCATAAATGGTAATCCGTGAAGGAGCGGATCGAAGTGCTTCCTCCACAAGGTGAGAGGGTATTTTTACCATGTTATCGGAAAGGATCCATGCGCCTGCTTTTTCCAAAAGATCAAGCGCTTCCGGCAGCATAACCTGAACCCCGGTTCTTTCCAGAATTTCAAGTGAAGCAAGGTGGATCTGTTTTATTTGATCCTGGTTAAGAAGCTGTAATCGGGGTCTAATTTGAGCATTGAAATGATTTGCTAACATAGCAGAACTCCATTTTTTGGGCTTCAGATTTTTTTATAATTGATGAATTTTTGAACCCGCTGTGGGTTGTCACTAGTATTTGGCATAATGACCCACCGGGGATGGGGTAAAGATTTCCATTCGAGATCAGTTTGCCAAAGCTTTTGCAAGTTTGGAAGCCGAGCCTGCATCCGAAGCAAAACCATCTGCACCAATCTCGTCTGCAAAGGACTGGGTAACAGGTGCCCCTCCGACCAGAATTTTCACCCGATCCCTTAAACCACTTTCCACAATAGCATCAATAGTTTGTTTCATCATGGGCATTGTGGTGGTCAGAAGTGCAGAAAGGCAAATAATCCGTGCTTTTTTTTCTTTGATCTGTTCAACAAAAACTGCAGGTTCAATATCAACGCCAAGATTGTAAACATTCATTCCGGCACTTTCCATCATCATGGCAACAAGGTTTTTACCAATGTCATGCAGATCCCCCTTCACTGTTCCAATAAGGACATTAGCACCGCGGATTTTTTCATAATCTCCCAAAAGCGGTTTTAGAATCTCCACACATCCGGCCATGAATTTGGCAGCCATGAGAACCTCAGGAATGAACATATCACCACTTTCCATTTTTTCACCTACAATATCCATTCCATAAATAAGACCCTGGTTGAGAATATCTACTGCAGGTGTTTTTGCTTCCAGGGCCTCATTCACCAACCTGATCAACCTGGCCTCGTCGCACTCAACCAATGCTTTTGTAATTTCATTAAACTCTGTCATTTTTTCTCCTGAATTGATAAATAAACTTTATTGATCAGGGAGCCGGTAATGTGGATTACCAACCCCCTGAAGAAATCAATCAACAAAAAATAATATGTTTTTGTCAAATAAATTTACTTGAAACTTATAGCCCAAGGTGCCATGCGGCAGTTGGGGTAAAGCGGTCCGATATCAATATTTTCCTGGGCCACTCTTATTTTAGATCCGTGGGTAAGCCATATGGCCCAGCAATCCTTATCAATCTCCTTTTGAGCATCAATGTAAATCTGTGCCCGTTTCCCGGTATCAATCTCACTCATGCCGGCATTCATGAGGTCATCATATCTTTTGTTGCTCCATTGGCTAGGATTCCAGCCATTTCCTGTTGTAAACCAGCTGGTCGCATATCCCGGATCAATCGTTGTGGTAAAAAACTGAATATGCATGTTGGGCTCACCTTTGTTTGATGCTTCGTTAAATGCACCGACTTCTTTGATCTGAATGTTCACTTTCACTCCAATCTTGGCCAACTCCGCTTTTATAACCTCAGCCGCAATCTTGGCTCGATCATCTGTCCATACCAGCAGGGTGACTTCGAATCCATCAGGCTTACCGCCTTCTTTCAGCAACTCTTTTGCCTTTTTTAAATCAACCCCATATACCGGAGCTTCTTTCCAATGTCCGAGCATCCCGGGCGGCAACATGCTGTTTGCCCTTTTAGCTGTGCCGAAAAAAGCGGCTTCGACAATTTTGTCCACATCAACAGCATAACGGACTGCCTGTCGAAGCTTAAGATTGTCAAAAGGCGGTTTGTTAACAGTAAATCCCAACCACCAGTATAGCAGGGCCGGTTTAGTATATACACTCAGTTTCTTGTTTTTCTTAATGGACGGCAGACTGGGAAGAGAACACCGGCCGATGTCTATTTCACCTGTCTTTAATGCAATTTCAACAGTTGAGTCTTCAACGATTGGTAGAAAAGTGAGCTGATTGATTTTTCCTTTTTCTCCCCAATAGTCTTTGTATATGACCAGTTTAACATATCCTTTGGGTTCCCAGCTATCAAACTCATAGGGGCCTGTGCCGATGGGATTGGAGGCGAATTTCTTTTTCCCCATCTTTGTGACTGCTTTTTTGCTGACAATCATACCGGCATTCAAGGGAAGAATTGATGTGAACAGCTGGGCCATTCTGTCTTTAAGTACCAGTCTTACGGTATATTGATCCACAACTTCCACATGGTCCAACTTACCCCAGGTATTTTTTTCAGGAGATTTTGCCTCAGGATCAATAATCCGTTCAAATGAAAACTTCACATCCTCGGCTGTCATTTCACCATACCCTTTGTGAAAATTGACCCCTTTACGCAATTGAAACGTAATTTGTTTACCATCCGCTGACATGTCCCAGGATTCCGCAAGATCAGGAACGACATCCCATGTTCCCTCCTTATATTTCACCAGTCCATTATAAATGCAGTTCATGATTGTAAATTCCCGTTCGACACTGGTGAGCCAACCGGGATCCATTGTGTTAACGTCCTCCCAGGTAGCGATCTTGAGTTCTTCCTTGCTTTTTGCCGACGCTGAAATCGGTATGATCAACAACAATGCAATTATTGTGATCACAGCTTTCTGGATACTCATTTTTACCTTCACTTTTTACCTCCTTGAAATATTGGGTTTGTATATCAAGTTCTGAGAACAATTAAATTCAGAACTTTAGCAGACCATCTTATTCATTTTTCATTTGTACTGGATAATGAGCCTGGGCAAAAGTATCCATATCCTTTTCCATAGACTGTCCCAGCATGGGTTGTTCATAGCTTTCAAACATCTGTTTGACTTTTTCATTGGCCCGGGCATAGGCATCCTTTGATCCGTTTTTTTCCCAGTTAAGATATGAGTTGCGGGTAAATATTTGAGGATTGTAAATTTCTGTCCTGAAATGTTTGAACGTATGCTCTTGAGTCAGGTAATTACCTTTTTGCCCCACATTCATAATAGTTTCCATAGCAAGGCTATCCTCAGTGAACTCCATGGGTCTGAGCATTCTTTTTATCTGAGAGACAATTTCTGCATCAAGCACAAGTTTTTCAAAGGAGCCGATACCACGGCTTTGCAAACTTCCAAGTCCGGGAAGGAGATTAACACCGCAACGGATGGCATTGACAAAATGATATGCAGATTCCGCACCAGCCTGAAAGTCAACACAGCATGAATCGGAGAGACCCACATCACCCCTGGTAGGGAGGCCGTAAAACTTCGCCATCTGGGTACAGGCACGCATGACAATGCCTACTTCCGGAGCAGAGGTTGCTGAAACAGCAGTTTTCATATCCGCAATTGTAGCCAGGATACCATAGATAACCGGCGCACCCGGGGAAACAAGCTGGGAAAGCACAAGAGGAGCAAGCACCTCAGTGTTCTGCAACACAATAAGCCCGGGCAGGGTAACCGGTCCGGTCATTCCAGCCATGGGCATGGGGCTGATACAAGACGCAATTCCCCATTCTGCCAGGTCGATACATCTGTCGCATTGACTGTTTTCAAGGGCAAGGGGAGACCTTGGATTATAGTTTCCGACACCATAGGAAATTCCTTCAAGGGAGTCCTGGTTCATCTTTTTTTTATTAATACCAAATATAATGGCAAGTAAGGGGGCGCCCCCGCCAAAGACACAGTTTACAGGTTTTTCTGTAAGTTTTAATTGCCAGAGAAGTTCGTACAGGAGCGTATTTTCCGCAGGGATATCCTGGCTTGAGGCAACCATTTCCCTTGTATATCCGATGGGCTCCAGCTGCTGATTCAATTTAAGAAAATTTTTAAAGTCTTTACTGGAACTGGTTCGCAGACCTCCATTAAAATCCACAATAAAAGGAGCACCGGCATTGTTGGAAAAAGAAAAATGTTCACCCCCTACCCTAATATCATTTTCCGGGTTTCGAGCCTTAATAGTGAATTCTTCAGGAACCGTTTCAAGTGCTTTTTCAATATCTTGGCTTGTGATATAGACAATCTCACCGTCAACCTTGAATCCGTGTTTCTTAAAAATACTTCTGGCCCTTTCAGAGTCGAACCAGAACCCTGTTTTTTCCAGGAGCTCAACGGATTTTTCATGTATTAACGCAATCTGCCCCCTGGTTAGTGCCTGCAAACGATCATAAGTATTTTCCATAGTACGAACTTCCTTTAAATAGATGTGCCAGTAATATAAATTCAGCCAGTGCCCGCTTGTATTAATATCAGAGTAGGGCTGAAATAATTATTGCCATTTTTTATTGTTACAAGACTCCGTCATTTCTATGTAACATTCAAAACTTGAAATATGGCTTTCAAGTTATTCTAATGGTATCAAAAGACAGGTAAATTCAAATAATAATTCAAATAATTAGAATTTAAAATACTTGTCTTATCAATGATAATAACTGTTACATTAACATATTTTTAATGTCAATAAAAATTATCAAAGTATGTAATTTAATTTTGAATTCATTTTGATATGCATAATTGGTTGTAGAAGATATAATCATAACATATTGATAATATATATTATTTTCATATCAATATGACGAATATTTTAACATGGTCAACCACCGTCGGTATGAGTGTGGAAATGAGTCGGAAATAAAAAGGAATAAAAACAAATCATTCTAATAAATAATGTAACAAATGATACATAATACACTCACAGTCTGTAGTTGAAAAAAAGGATAAAGGGTGATATAGGGCATCTATTAAGGCAAAAATAATATAAAGAAGGCACACTGTTTTAGAATGATGTTATATTTTTACAGACTTTAAAAAATTGGATACCCGCGTTGACTAACGATTTTCCCAATGAGATAATCACCAGAGAGTTTTTGAAACTAACCCCCAAGAACCGTAAACTTGGCGAGTACATCATCTCCGATCCTGTAAGAGTCACTTCAATGAGTACCCGCAAGCTTGCAGCCACATGCAGTGTAAGTGAAGCAACCGTAGTCAGGTTTGCTCAAAAACTTGGATTTAATGGATACAATGAATTTCAGAAAGCCTTGATCAATGAAATTCAGTACAAGATGACCCTTGCTGCTACCGGCAACGGCAGTCCCTTACATGAAGATACATTGCCAAATATGAGATTCAGAGAATTTGTCAATGCCAACATAAAAAAGATAATGAAATTCGTGGAAAACCTTGACTTTAAAATCCTTTATCAATTGATTGAACATCTTCAGGAAAGTTCAAAGGTTTATGTGATCGGTTCCTATTGCTCCTATGCACATGCCAGTCAATTCGGATGGTTTCTAAAAGAGGTTCGCCCCGGCGTTCAAATTATAAACGGCAGTAACAGCAATAGTCTGGAGATTTTGACCGAATCAGAGGCTGATAGTCTGGCAGTGATAATCAGCCAGAAACCCTATCCTGCCGAATTGGTCAGGCTCTCAAGATATATTAAGGAATTAAAAGTTAAACTGGCGGTAATCGGCGACGTATTACCCTGTCCGATGGTCTGTTTTTCCAACATAACCATAATGGATTCTTCCTTTAATCTGTCCGCGGCCGGTCTTCCGATAATGTTCCGGTTCATTGCCGATGAACTGGGTATCCGGGATAATGATTCCGTTAATAAACATAAAGCACTATTAGCCAGAGCCCGTCTTGACAACCGTGTCTTTTTCGATCATCCCGAGATTCTGAAGATCGGCAGATGGCAGGATATAACAACGCTGGACCCGGCGTTTATGAACAGCCTGAGCCGGGAACTCACAATCATGAACTGCGTTTATAACGGATTGGTAAAATACAACGAAGGCACATCAAATATTGTACCTGATCTTGCCAAATCCTGGGATATTTCAAGAGATGGGCATGAAATTACATTCTATCTTCAAGAAGGTGTCATGTTCCATAGGGACTACGGGGAAATGACTGCTGAAGATGTAAAATTCACTATCGAACGTATCAGTAATCCGGCTTCTTCCTCTCCTTTCAAAGACATGTGGAGTCCCTTAAAAACAATCCAGGTTATCAATCGATATACGGTTAAAATGATCTTGAAATATCAATACCCCAGTCTTTTTACATCCATTCTTCCGGCAAATACGGGAATGATTGTCTCAAAAAAAGCAGTAAAAGAAATGAGCGTTGAAAAATTCTCTTTCAACCCGGTGGGAACAGGGCCTTATCAGTTTGCATTGTATGCTCCGAATAATCGGATTGAACTTACGGCTTTCAGCCGGTACAAGGGGTTGCCGCCGTCGATTCCCCTCCTCGTTTTTGTTATCAAAGGCAATAAAGATGAGTTAGAAGAAGATATGGCCAACGGAAGACTTGATGTCATTCAACTCCCTTTAGTCAATATTAACAAATTAGATCGTTTGCCCAACCTTAATGTGATCACTATGGCCGGACAGCAAACCTGGTGGATCGGATTCACAGTCAATAGACCCAATATGGACAACATTAAAATACGTCAGGCTATCCGCTCTGCTGTGGACGTGGAAAATATCATTGCTAAAGCATTTTACGGCTTTGCCGACCGGGCAAACTCTCTTTTACCGCCAGGACTGCTGGGCTTCTGGGAAAACGCTCCTGTTTACAGGCAGGATCTGGCAAAGACACGCCTACTGCTCAAGGAAGCGGGAATTGAAGATGGATTTAAAGTCAGCCTGCTGATGTCACCTTCAAGAAATGCCCGCATTATTTCGGAAAATATCAAGATTGATCTGCAAAAAGTTGGAATCACTGTAGACATGGATCTCAGAGGCATCAATGCCTTTAATAAAGCATCAAAAAGTGGGGATTGTGATCTTTACCTGTCATATTTTGGTTCCACACTGGAACCGGGGTATAACATCAGATGGTTTAAAACGGGCCAGCCATGGAATCTAAGCCAGTGGAGCAACCTCGAATATGATAAGACGGTGAACATGGCTGAAATCGAGATGGATTTCAAAAAACGGGAGGATTTATATATCAAAGCCCAGGGGATCATTGATCAGGACTGTCTGGCAATATGGCTCACCCATGGAAACGGTATCGTGGTTCATCAAAAGGAAATTGATATCGGGAAAGTATATCCCAACGGTGAACTGGCACCGTGGACAATTAAAAAATATAATTAAAACTCTCTTGTACTGCCTGTTCCAGACTTTAAAGATCAGATGTTATTCCTTTGGGAATCGCATTTGAGTTTAATTCTACTGCTGAATCTTTCCAAAAGATTTCACGGATCTTGTATCCCTCCTTGTATGTGACGGTCGTTGGCTTATTTTGACTTTTAAATAAGCGAGGCAAAATTTTATATTCAAAATTAAATTTTTTTTATAATACAAAAATAAATATAAAA
>JAQICW010000418.1 GCA_027858355.1 Desulfobacula sp. | reverse complement strand
AATGATGACATCGTTGAACCTGGAAAAGGCTTTCCAACCCATCCACACGAAGAAATGGAAATCATCACTATTGTTTTAAATGGTGAGATGACCCATAAGGACAGTATGGGTAACAAAACCGTTATAAAAACCGGTGATGTGCAGCGCATGTCGGCAGGAACAGGAATTACCCATTCCGAATTCAATTTGGCCCAGGAGCCGGTGCACTTTTATCAGATATGGATATTCCCTGACAAGTCTGGACTGAAACCAACATATGATCAGAATAGATACGAAGCGGCCAAATGGAAAAATCGACTTTTGCCTGTGGCATCAGGCCAAAACATACCGGAGACAGTATCTTTTCATACTGACGCAACAATCTATCGGTGCTCGTTGGATGCAGAAAAGGAAGTGACTCATGAGGTGACCGCTGGACGCAGGATTTTTATTTATCTTGCTGAGGGGCTAATCTCAATAAACAATGAAACGTTGAATACCAAGGACCAAGCACGCATTGATCTCGAAGAACCCCTTGTTTTAAGAGCTCAGCAGCCTTCTGATCTTATCCTGCTTGACGTTCCCTCATGCAAGGGATGGGGCTACAGCGAAGAGACTCTGAGGGGTAAAGAATAATAAAAGCCAACAAAAAAATTCAGCGGACGTAAAAAGCCGCGCCGCTGATTTAATCGTTATATTTTTCATCATCATGGAGAGTTCTGTATGGCATCACGCTTGATCTTCGATACAAATTACATTAGAAAATTAGGGGTTGTAGAGTACCTTGATGAAAAAATACCGCAAAAATTTGCAGAGCAAATACAATTAGCTATCGAACGAGGTGATGTTGTTTGTAGTCCAAGTACGGTTCAAAGGGAATTAAATGCTTGTGTAAATGATGTAGCACGTAAAAATGCAGATGAAATAAATAAAGCTTTAAACCTTCTGTTAGAAAAAGGGTTTAAAGTTGAACCCAGTATAAAGCCCGATATAGGTCCTATTGATGTGATTAGTATACTCTAAATTCGGGGGACACTATACTTAATTCCAACAAGGAAAATGAACCGAGTGATACCGGTTATTTTCAAGGTTATGCCTTAATACTAATTCCCATTGACATATTTTGTATTGTGCAATATATTGTACATGTACATTTAAAGAATTGGAGAACCTCAATGAGAGCAATCACATATACAAGTGCACGAAATAACCTTGCTGGTACCATGAAAAAGGTTTGTGACGATCACGCCCCTATTATTGTCACTCGTAAAAATAATGAAGCAGTAATTCTTATGTCTCTTGAGGATTATGAAGCCCTCACTGAAACAGCATATCTCATGCAAAGCCCGGAAAATGCCAAAAGGCTTATTGAGTCTATCGAAGAATTAAATACTGGTAGGGGCCAAGAAAGAGAGATCATTGAATGAAACTTCTTTTTTCTGAAAATGCTTGGGAAGATTACCTTTTTTGGCAAAAAACAGATAAAAAGACTCTTAAAAGAATCAATAAACTCATCAAAGACATTCAACGCAACAAATATGAAGGTCTTGGCAAACCAGAAGCTCTTAAACACAATCTATCTGGGTTTTGGTCCAGAAGAATTACCAATGAGCACCGAATCGTCTATAAAATCGAGAATAATTCTATCTTAATTGCTCTACTCAAATACCACTATTAACCAGACAATCGTTGCATCGGACTGCCAGGGGCGGCGTTCCTCCTTGCCCCACTGCAGAAAGGCGAAAATAGCTGCTCTGGGCCAGGATATTTAAAAATAACCGAAAGGAGGTGGCGAAAAGTTGTTCTGTTTGCTTAGGGCAGGTACCCTTCAAAGGATTCCGGTTTATCTTAACTTTAAATGTAAGGAGAAAAAAGCATGAAAGAAATGAACATGCCCTTAGCAGATGCGCTCATCGGTGCGACAGCGATAAATTACGGTTCTCCAATTTTTACTGCGAATGATAAACATTATAAAATATTAAAAGATCTCCAAATTAAGAAATTCAAACCATAGCAGTTTTCAAAAACTACTTTTTCTACAGACTCGTTGGAAGGTTTCTTGTATGATTCCCATCGTATGGATCCTCCATGAATATGGTTTGATTTTATTTGATTGTGTTTGATTGTTGCCAAAATTATGAAATCATGAAATGCTGAGTCAAAATTATGAGGATACCATATTTATTTTTTCAAGATAGCATGTTCACATCGGAATTCAGCAATTCAATACCTATACTGATTGCCAAAAAAATGTGTGAAAAAACATCAATAGTAAGGGCAATCGCCCAAGAGCAAATCGATTGTAATATCATGGATTTTCTAAGAATTCATGATAGAAAAAGATACTATCGGAACATATTTACGCGATTTGCTATAACCAGTGGTCTGATATCCGAGATTAAAAACATTTTTTGCGTCCGGACTTCAGAAGCAAACAGACAAATTGTCTGAGGGAGGCTCTCATTTTTACATTTGATTTAGCTTTTAATTTATCTTCAATGTTGGGAATAGTGGTAAAGAGCATCATCATTATTGCGGTCGCTATTGCACTCAATATTATTCAGAAAAAGATGATCCCGAGGATAATAATCCCGAAGATCCCGAAGAATCGGATAGAATCACAGGATCACTTAGTCATCCGTGCCAGAACAATGGCTTATGCAATTATTAAAATGATCACCATTATTATATGGGTCATTGCCATTGTGATGGTTCTGGGTGTGATCAAAGTAGATACTTCTGCATTGCTGGCAACACTCGGTGTTGCCAGTCTGGGACTTGGGTTTGCTGTTCAAGACATCATTCGCGACTATCTTCAGGGTTTCTTTATTATCATGGAGGACTGGTACCGAATTGGTGATTGGGTTACCATTGCGGGTATGGAAGGTGAAGTTGAGAAAATAAGTCCAAGGCATACAGTTTTACGGGAAATAAATGGCACGATGCATGTCATACCCAATAGTCAAATTCCATTTGCCAGTAATCAGACCAGAGACTGGGCACGGATCGACCTGTCTGTGACAGTGGCTTACAAAGAGGAAATCAGCCATGTCTATCAGGTTATTAACAGTGTATGTGAGGAACTTAAGAACGATCCCGATTTTGGAACGAATTTAACATCGACTCCGTCTGCGATGCGTGTCAGCGATCTTGGTGATCATGGCGTCGACATCTGTATTCGGGGTTATACAAAACCGAGCGAACAGTGGGGACTGACCGGAGAACTACGCAAGCGGATCAAGACCCGTTTTGATCAGGAAGGTATAGAAATTCCCTGGCCTCACACAAAAGTCTATTTTGGAAACATGCCTGAAATTGATAAAAATATTAATACCTGAATTAAAATTCCAGGGACATGATATAAATTCCAACCAGCAAAATGAACTGGATTTCACCGGTAATTTTCAAGTCAAACCTCAAGCTATAGCAACGCAGAAAGGACTATATATGGGCGAAACCATTTATGAGATCAAGCCAATTGGGGTCACACGGTCCGAATTGGCCAGTCGTGAGGCAGCACCTCGCCAGGGATACGAAGGGGCACCCGATGCATGGGTCGAGGTGAGTTCGGCTCTTGCAGTGGGACTTGAAGGTATTTCAGTTGGTAGCGAAATTATTTTGATTACATGGCTTCACAAGGCTCATCGTGACATATTGAAGTTACACCCCCGCGGGGATAAGAGCAATCCTATGACTGGTGTTTTTTCTACACGGTCTCCTGATAGACCAAATCCACTTGGACTGCACCGAGTTACGGTTTTGGAAATCACTGGATATAGATTAAAGGTGGGACCCATAGAAGCAATTGATGGAACACCCGTGGTAGATATAAAGCCTGTGCTCCTGAACACAGTGGACTTATAATGATGCGGCCTAACCATGCGCTTGCAACCGGACGCG
>JAQICW010000367.1 GCA_027858355.1 Desulfobacula sp. | reverse complement strand
TGATTGTGCTAAATATTAGTCTTATTTGAAGCAGGATTTTATTTTTTAACCATGACTTTATAAATAGGGTTGCCAAGACGAAAAGCTTGGTCGCCAAAATAAGTCAAACTTAAAACTAGGAGGAAAAGATGAAAAAAGTATTAATTTCTTTGTTTGCAATGGCTTTTTTGTTAGTGTCAGTCCCGGCATTCAGTGCTGATATTGACCTGGCCAAGACATCAACACTTGAAACCATTTTGAAAAACAAACAACTCAGAGTCGGTTTTGAATCCGGGTATATGCCCTTTGTAATGACCAACACCAACGGACAATACATGGGATTTGATGTGGACATGGCAAAAGCTCTGGCCAAATCAATGGGCGTGGAATATGTGCCGGTCAACACGGCATGGGATGGCATTATTCCGGGTCTTGTGACAGACAAGTACGATATCATTATCAGCGGCATAACCTGCAACCAGGAAAGGAACCTTGCCGTAAACTTTTCCGATCCCTATATCGTTGTCGGACAGACCATCCTGCTGAACATCAAACAAAAAGATACCGTAAAAACATATAAGGATCTGAATGATCCTAAATTTACCATCGTATCAAGACTGGGAACCACGGGCGAACAGGCAGCCCAGAGAATGATCCCGAGAGCCACCTACAAATCCTTTGAAGCAGAAGCAGAAGCAGCTATGGAAGTGATCCAGGGAAATGCAGATGCGCTGATTTATGACCTTCCTTTCTGCCAGGTCATGCAGGCCCAGCATGGCAATGGCAAGACCATTTTCCTGGACACCCCGTTTACCTATGAACCGCTTGCCATGGCAATCAAAAAGGGTGATCCGGATTTTCTCAATTTTCTGAACAATTTCCTTCGCCAGTACAAAAATGATGGAAGATATGAAAGATCTTATGATAAATGGTTTAAAACCTCAGACTGGCAGGATAATCTTAAGAAATAATCGGGCGCTTGTTTGAGTCATTTAATTTAAGGCCGGCAGATGGAGAAAGTCCTGCCGGCCTGTTTTTTAAGGGTTGAAAATAAATGGAATTCAAAACATCCAATATTCAAAGGCTTAGTAACCCGACAGCCTATTGGTTTTCCGTGGCAGGCTTTGTGGCGGTTCTGCTGTTGGTGATCGGGGCTGTATACTATGCCACCTATGCTGTTGACTATCAGTGGCGGTGGTTCAAGGTTCCAAAGTATTTTGTGTACCACGAGACAATCAAGGTATATGCCGAGGGCAACGGTGAAGTCTCAAAGATCATCGAAAAAGGAAAAAAGGTGGATCTATCCATCAAATATGATGATTACGGGGAAAAAACTTATACTATTCCAAAATTCTCCTATTCCAATACCATGAATGAAGGAGATTTTATTACCTCGGGAGATGTGCTGTCTGAATACCCGGGCGGGTTGAAAGCGGGCCTGATCTCCACAGGTTTGTGGATCACCCTGAAAATCAGTATTATATCGACGATTCTGGGAATTCTGATGGGGATTATCGGAGGGGTGGCAAGAGTGTCCAACACCCCTGTCCTGAAATGGTCGGCCATTACCTATGTGGAAATCATCCGGGGTTCCCCTTTACTGGTTCAGATCATGATCGCCTATTTTGTATTGGGAACCACAATGAATAAAATCCTTATGATGAATGGTATTCCGAAACTCAATTCCGAGTGGTACGGTATCGCTGCATTATCTGTGTTTACCGGGGCCTATGTGGTTGAAATTGTCCGGGCCGGCATCGAATCAATTCATCCCGGACAGATCGAAGCTGCCCGATCCGCGGGCATGACCTATTTTCAGTGCATGCGTTACGTTGTCCTTCCCCAGGCATTGAAAACCATTCTGCCGCCTCTGGCAGGACAGTTTATCAACCTGATCAAGGATTCATCCCTGTTGGGCATGATATCCATCCGGGAGTTGACAAAGGCTACCCGTGAAGGGATCACCACAAGTCTTCAGACCTTTGAGCTATGGATACTCTGTGCAATCCTTTATCTTGTGATGACCTTTACACTTTCCATGTTTGTTCAATATCTGGAACGGAGGACTTCAACAAAATGATAGAAGTAAAAAACATCTATAAAACATTTTATGTCCCCCACGAGGTCAAAGCTCTTGTGGATGTTTCAAATAAAATTGAACTTGGAGAAGTGGTGGTAGTGATAGGGCCGTCAGGCTCAGGAAAGAGCACTTTTTTAAGATGTCTGAATCGCCTGGAAACAGCAGAGCAAGGCCAGATCCTCGTGGATGGTGTGGATATTTTTGATCCAAAGACCAATATCAATAAGGTTCGGGCTGAGATGGGAATGGTGTTCCAGTCCTTTAACCTGTTTCCCCATTTGTCCATCCTTGGGAATGTGACCGTTTCCCAGAAACTGGTCAGACAAAGAGGGAAGAAAGAGCGGGAAGAAAAAGCCATGGCCATTCTTGAAAAGGTTGGCATCGGGGATAAAGCCCATGCCCATCCATCAAACCTTTCAGGAGGTCAGCAGCAGCGTGTGGCCATTGCAAGAGCCCTTGCAATGGATCCGAAAATCATGCTGTTTGACGAACCCACATCCGCCCTTGATCCGGAAATGATCGGAGAGGTCTTGGATGTTATGAAAACCCTTGCAAGAGAAGGCATGACAATGGTATGCGTCACCCATGAAATGGGATTTGCCAGGGAAGTGGGGGACAGGGTTATTTTTATGGATGAAGGAAAGATTGTTGAAGAAGGAACCCCGGAACATTTTTTTGTCAATCCTGACCACGACCGGACTAAACTTTTCTTAAAGCAGATTTTGTAGATAGTGCTCGACAGAAAACCGGCAATTTTTTCCAGGCTGTTTTATTTTTTCCTGGTGAATTGATAAGACAGAACACCTGCACTGCCATAGCTTAAGATGGCAATAATCATGACTGCTTTAAATCCATAGATAATGGCAAGCACCGTTGCCAAATTACTATTCACTAAATCTGATTATAAAGTAATCATATACATTTTTTTGCGCCAATATGAGCTTGACAGTTTTACCAGCAAACTGGTAATTTATTTATTAAGTACTATTATGATTTACTTGTAATTAAACAAAGGATAGTTACATGCTGGAATCAAAAATAGAAAAAA
The DNA here is from genome assembly GCA_027858355.1 of Desulfobacula sp. The sequence goes on along the minus strand of JAQICW010000367.1, from coordinate 233 downwards.
ATATACAGTCGATCCTCACGCCAATAGATATTGAAATTAATGGAACCAGACCTTGGGATATCCAGGTACACAACGCCGGGTTTTATGAAAGGATCTTATCAGGAGGCTCTCTTGCTCTGGGGGAAAGCTACATGGATGGATGGTGGGATTGTGAAGCCCTGGATCAATTTTTTAAAAAAATCTTAGATGCCCGATTAGACAAAAAAATAAGAATAAATTCAATATTATTTTTA
>JAQICW010000256.1 GCA_027858355.1 Desulfobacula sp. | reverse complement strand
CACTTTGGATTTTACCGCATGGTTAATCAATTTGGATTGTAATATCTGTTTTTGGACATTTTCGCGGTATTCTTTTAAAGTTAGCCCCTCTTTATTTAAAGCAGTCTCAAATTCTTCCTGGCTAAGTGATCTTACTTTTTTTACATTTTCCAGGGCATTATCGATCTCAATATCTGATACATTGATTTGATACTTCTGGGCTTCCTGCTGGGTTAATGATCTGTCAATCATTGCCTTAAGTATATTATTATTAATTTGTTTTAACGACTCTTTTTTCTTTTCTTCTGAATACCCGGAAGACTCCATATTTTTTATATATGGTTCCGTTTCTTTACTTAATTGAACCCAGGTGACAATATCCTTATTCACAATGGCAACAATCCTGTCGATAACTTCAGCTGATATCGACCCGCAAAAGCCAAAACAGAGTATAATCAAAGAAAAAACAACCCCATTAATTTTCTTTTTCATTTTCTTTTACCTCATTCTTTTCCATATCAATTAAAAATGTTTTTAGTTTTTCCATATTGATTTGCACCGGGTAATCCTTGTAAAGCTGTTGTATCCATTCATCGTAATGGTCTTGAGCCTTCTGCAACCGAAGACGGGATACCAGTTCTTTTTCATTCTCAATCTTCTTTAAACCCGGGGTATTCTCATCCTTTTTCTGGATATCGGCAATTATATGTTTTTTATAAAACCCCACAATATCCTGTGCCGTGATTTCAATTTTTTGTTTTAGTTCCTGATCAATAAATTTTCCCATGATCATATTTTTCTTAAATCGTTTTTTCCACAATGTATAAGATATGGCATTTTTTAATAAAATCTGTTCAAAGCTGTCTTCGGGATAATCTTTTTTGAATTCGTCCTCGGCAGCCCCGACCTCCTGATCTGTCACATTCACGCCCTTATCGGCCGCCGCGCTGAGAAGAAGGATCTCTTTGGAAAGCGTTTGAACAAGATCCATTACCATTTCATTATACCCCATTGGATTTTCTTCAATATCATATGGATATGCAGTCCTTTTAAGATCAAGTTCTTCTATAAAATCTGAACTGGTAATGATCATTGACGCGGTTTTAATTAAAAACAAAGACTCTGCTCCTTTTTCAGGACCTTTGCAACCCATAAGAATAAGCGCACAATAAATAAAAATCCAACCCTTGAAACGCTTGTTTAAATCCTTCATCGATTTTATTAACCCAACCTTATTTTCTGTTCAAAAACCCCTTCCAAAAATTAATAAGAATAGCATTACCCTATGTTTTGTGCAAGACAAAACAGGTTGCTTTGCTGCTTGCCAGCCTGATCGCCTTACGGGAGCATTTGGGAAAGGGACGGGCCTGGGCCTGGCTGTTGTTGATGGCATTGTTAAAAAACAAAACGGGTTTATTAAATCATTTAGCAAGGTTGGTCATGGTTCCAAATTTCAAGTATTCTGGCCCATATCTGAATAAAATAGTGTTCCTGATGTGTTTGTGAAAAAGAAAACAGACCTGATTCGTGAAGTACTTGATAAAAAAAAATAATCAATTAAAAAAATGACAGGCTGTCAAATGGTTCGGGTCTTCTGCATTTTTAAGCAGTTCCGGCTCTTTTTCTTTACAGATATTTTGAACCTGCTCACATCGGGTATTGAACCTGCATCCAAAAGGTGGGTTCTCCACTGAAGGCAACTCCCCTTTTAAGATGATCCTATGCCGGGCAGATGTTGGATCAGGTCTGGGTATAGATGATAAAAGTGCCCTGGTATATGGATGCAGCCCGTTATTGTAAATAGCATCGGCATTTGCCAACTCAACAATTTTACCCATATACATGACGGCGATCCTGTCTGAGACATGGTTTACAACAGATAAATCATGGGAGATAAAAACATAGGTCAGTCCCATTTTCTGCTGGAGTTTGAGTAAAAGGTTTAAAATTTTAGATTGAACGGAAACATCCAGTGCTGAAACAGGTTCATCACAAATAATAATTTCCGGTTCAAGGCTGATGGCTCTGGCAATACCAATTCTCTGGCGCTGGCCACCTGAAAATTCATGGGGAAATTTAGAAAGAGTGTCGGGCAAAAGGCCTACCCTTTTTATCAAGTTGTTAATTTGTGAATCCAAATCCCCCTTTTTTTGTCCATGAATAATATATTTTTCTTCAAGGATCTCTTTGACTGTCTGTCTGGGATCCAATGATTCAAAGGGATCCTGGAAAATCATTTGCAAATTTAAGGCCAGTTTTTTTCTCTGCTGAGAGTTAATACGGGAAACATTCTGGTTCTTTATAATAACCTGTCCTTCCGATGGCTCATAAAGTCCCATGAGACATCTTCCCATGGTTGTTTTGCCGCAGCCTGATTCGCCGACAATACCCAGGGTTTCACCTTTGTTCAGGGAAAATGAAACACCATCAAGGGCATAAACCCAACCCGTCCGCCGCAAAATACACCGCCTGTGACAGGAAAATATTTTTTAAGATTTTTAACTTCAAGAATCGTCATATCTCCACTTATTCATTTGTAAAAAATTCTATGCCATGACATACAAAATACTGCATAGCTTGATCCTGTGCCTTTTTCCCAAGAATAAATTTTAAAGAATTGAACCTGCCAGGAGCTTTAGAACATAAAAAAAGGGTTTTCTAACACTATCTTAAGAAAACCCTTTGAAAATCTTATACAACACTTACGTTAACGGCTGCCAGTCCTTTCTGGCCATCTTCCACTTCAAAAGTGACCTTGTCACCTTCATTCAGTGATTTAAAACCGTCCCCAAGTATGCCGGAATGATGAACAAATACATCCGGTCCGTTTTCCTGCTCAATAAAGCCATACCCTTTTGAATCATTGAACCATTTTACGATCCCATTTGCCATTGTGACTCTCCTTACTTAAAATAAATAATAATAGTTTCAAACTTCAGGTCTTGCCACTCTAACAGATGGGTCTTGCCTTTAGAACGAAACTGCTAAGCCTTTCTACAAAGGGCTTGCGTTGAGTATTATTTACTTTGAATTAAAAAATCAAGGATTATTTTAAATAAAATCACTTTTTTCATTTTTTTGTATATCTGCCAAATGGCAGGCTGCTGTGTGATTTCGTCCCATTTTTCGCTCCAGGGGGACTATTTTTCTACAAATATCCTCAACCCATGGACAACGGCTTGCAAATCTGCAGGCCTTGGGTATATTCAATAATGACGGGACATCCCCCTTAATTGTCGGCAGAATGGTTTTGGATTCTCCTGCCAAAGAAGGGATAGAAGTTAACAATCCTTTGGTATAGGGATGACAAGGCTGTTTAAACAATGTCATCACTCCAGCTTTTTCAGCAATCCTTCCAGCATACATGACAACAACATCATCACAATTTTCTGCAATAACTCCCAGATCATGGGTAATTAAAATAACAGACATGCCTGATTTTACTTGAAGATTTTTAATCAAATCCAGAATCTGGGCCTGGACTGTCACATCAAGGGCCGTTGTGGGTTCATCTGCAATCAGAATGTCAGGTTCACATGAAAGTGACATGGAAATCATTACCCGCTGCCGCATACCACCGGAAAGCTGATGAGGGTATTTTTTCATCACTTTTTCCGGATCAGATAGCCCTGTTTTTTCCAACATTTGAATTGCAGCTTTTTCCATTTCATGAAAGGACATTTTTGGAAAATGCAGTTTATAAACTTCTATCATCTGTTTGCCGATCCCATGGACGGGATTTAAGGCTGTCATGGGCTCCTGAAAAATCATGGAAATTTTTTTGCCCCGGATATGGTGCATCTCATCCACAGGAAGCCTTGAAATATCCTGACCATTGAATAAAACCTGGCCCTGAACCACCCGGGAAACCGGTTTTGGCAGCAATCGCATGATACTCAGGGCCGTTACACTTTTCCCGCAGCCAGACTCTCCTGCAAGCCCCAGTATCCTTCCTTTTTTCAACTGAAAATCCAAATGGTCCACGGCCCGGACCACACCCAGGTCAGTGTCAAATTCAATTACAAGTTCCCTTACATCCAGAATAATCTGCTCATCCACCAGGGCTCACTCCTTTTTAAATAGTTCATCCTTGATAACAACGGGCAAAAAGGATCTGTCTGATTTCATTGCATAAAGGGTTTCTTCCTTTTTTTCCACATTTATCCAGAAAAGCCCGCCAGTCATGCTGGAAAAGGGGTCAAACAGGCTGTCAGACCGCCTGGTCCCGTGGAAGTCCGGCAGTTCAACCCATCTCCAATAACCCAGCCTGATATAGGGAACCATAAACGTGGGCACAAAAGCACCGGTTTCGTGAATGGCATTCTGTATTTTCAATGATAGTTTTATTCTTTCTTCTTCATTCAAACTTGCCCTGTAATTGTCAATCAATTCATCCAGTTTAGGATCATCCGTGTTGGTAATATTATTGGTCTGGGCTTTATGGGCATTGTCTGAATGCCATCCCTGCCAATAGGAGGGTCTTATATTGGTACTCCATCCCATCCATGCAACATCATGTTTTTTTTCCAGAAATTTTTTAAACATGGCTGTGGAATCAAGTCTTTCAAGCAAAAGCTCAATACCGGCTTTTAATGCATCTTCTTTAAGCACCACAAGCCTTGGCATATGTTCCTCAAAACTATAGGTGACCTTAACGGAGAAGCGTTTCCCTTTTCTTTGCCAGATACCATCACTTCCCCGTGTCCAGCCGGCAGACGTCATTAAATCATTTACCTTTGCGATATCATAAAGCCTTGGTTTTATCTTGTCGTCAGAATATCGTCCATACCCGGAAAAAGCCTGGGGCAGTCTGAAATAATCTTTCCTTAACACTTTATCTATGACTTTTCCAATATTCATTGCATGGGCAAAGGCATAACACAGCCGCCTGTCTTTGAATATTTCCCTGTCCTGATTAAGCCACATCCCCTGTGCTGATCTCTCCTGATCATTAAAAAACCATATTTTATTGATATACCCTTTTTGAAACAAGGAACTTTTTGATTTCTCATGCCAGTATTTAGGCATTGTCAGGCCAAAGACATCAAGCTTGCCTTTTTTAAAATATTCCCATTGAAGATTACCATCCCGGATCACATCAAAAACTACTATATCAACATTGAACCTGTTCTTAAAATATTTCCGATCTTTGGCCCACCAGCCTTTTTTCCTTTTGAATTTAATAAATTTTCCTTTTTTAAACTCGCTGATCTCATAAGCCCCGGTATTGGGAACAATTTTCCAATTATAGGTTTGGACAAATGTTTCATCAAGGGTTCCAAAATAATGTCTGGGTGTGGGTGAAATCCCCAGTTTCAGGTAAAGATCAGGCACGGCCTTGGTACTTTTTACCCCAATAGTGTAGTCATCATAGACAAGAACTGCTTCTATTTCTTTTGTGTAGTAATCATTATACCAGGGTGCAATAATATGTTCCGAGCGCATGAATTCAAGGGTATAGACATAATCCCAGGCCGTTACAGGGGTACCGTCCGACCATCTGGCTGATTTGTCCAGCTTAAAGTACATGGTTTTTTTATCATCCCCAAAGGCCCAGTGAGTAGCAAGCTCAGGAATAATATTGTCTGTATTGGGATGGATATTAATCAACGACAATTGATTGTCTAAAATAGCACTTCTGAATGAACCGTTTGAATCAGGTCCCACCACTCTGAAGGTCATGGGAAAACTTGTGATGGCAGAATGAAGAATCCCGCCTTTTTGGGCTTTTTCAGATGAAAAAACCGGATCTGATTCATTGGTCAGCCATTTAATATGCTCAGGTAAAACTACATAGTTTTTTTCTACTTTGGGAAAAACGTGATTTTTTAACCCGGATGGTTCATTATTTTTTTGTGTATCATTATTCCCGCATCCTGACAGAAAAAAACAAAGCAGCAGAATCAGACCAACCATAATTGTTTTAAATTTCATTTTTACTCCGGTAATAAAAATTGCTTTCCCGATATTTTTTGTTCAAACGCTCATACACCCACATACCAGATTAAGACCCTGACAATCAATGTTTCTTTTGTTTTAACACCATACCCGTGCAGATCAACTCAATTTACATAGCAGACCTTCGAGCGTCAACACATATAGACAGAAATCAAAAAGAATGGTAAGTTAATAAAAGGTTATTAATAAATAACTTAGACCTACTCTTTTAAATTGGAATTTATTATAAAAATTAGCGGTTATCAAATTATTGCCTTCAACACAAGTATCTATCGATACCAGATGGCGAAATGAAAAAAAAAGGCCCGATCTCTTTACTGTTTCTTATGGGGTTGCTGGTAGCCGGGATTGCTATTTACACCTATTTCTCAGGATTTAACCGAATTGTAACTGAAAGATTTGATGGTCGGCTTTGGGAGCTTCCGGCCCGGGTCTATGCACGGCCCCTGGCGTTATACCCCGGGTTATCCATTTCCCCTGACACTCTGGCTCAGGAACTGGGTCTCATGACTTATCAAGAGGTTTTACAGACCCAAAACCTTGATATCCCAGGGAAATACATTCGTGATGGCAGAAACTTCACCCTTTTTTGCAAGCCTTTTGATTTCGGGGATAAAAAATCGTTATCTTATCGGCTGGGCATAGAATTCAAAGCAAACAAAATCTTACGCTTGATAAATTTGGATAGCAGCATTGAGCTGGATCTGGTGCGTCTTGACCCGGTCCTTGTGGGCAGTTTCTATCCGGCTTCCAAAGAAGACCGTATTATAATAGACATTAAAGAAACCCCCGACCTTTTACCCCGTACCCTGATCTGTGTTGAAGACAAGACCTTTTATAACCATTATGGTGTGGAACCCCGGGCAATTTTACGGGCCCTGTGGGTCAATATCAAAAACTGGGAAATGACCCAGGGGGCAAGCACCATTACCCAGCAATTGGCCAGAAATTTTTTTTTGACCAGAGAGAAGACCTTAACCCGCAAAGTCAACTAAATTTTCTGTGCAGTGGCCATGGTATTGAATTATGACTAGGTAGAGATCCTGGAATCCTATGTTATTGAG
>JAQICW010000663.1 GCA_027858355.1 Desulfobacula sp. | reverse complement strand
ATAAAGATTGAACGCTTCCTTGGAAAGCACCCCGACAAAAAAGACAACTGGAATAAACACGACAAAAAAAATCAGAATGCAGGTAAGAATAGACGCAATTTTCGGTGGCAGCTTTTTTGATAAAAACTTGAAAACCGGATTAAAAATCCCTGTGGACACAACCCCTAAGATGATAATATCAAAAAAAGGGGCTATCAAATTGCCTGCAAGCAGAATCGCTATGCAGAACAGCGCAATAAAAAAGATAAAAACCGCTCTTTGAGAAATGCTTTGCTCCAAGGTTTCACCAAATCTGTTAGGTTTAAAAAAAGATTAAAAACCATGTAAAGCCACGATATGCAAAGTAACTTGCACAAATGCGGCTTTACATAAATCAAATAATCATTTTGTTTTAACTGCTGATGAGACCAAGAGCTGCCAGAACAAGAAGTATCTCAAATATAATGACTTGAACAAAACTTCCAAAAAAATGATATACAATACCGCCACCAACGATAGCCGGTACTGCTGTAAAAACTAATATGCCTAATTTTCTAGGAATATCCATAATAAAAACACCCCTTTATGCATTTTATTTCAAATATTTAAAACTTTAATAAAAATCTAAAGTTTTTTACCATTTTCATGCATCCAAGTAAAGCAAAAACCTTATCTTTCGATAATCATTGCCATACCCATGCCACCACCGATACACATGGAGATCAGACCTGTGGAATAGGATTTTCTTTTCATCTGGTTAATGGCAGTAACCATCTGTCTTGCCCCTGTGCATCCTATGGGATGACCTATTGAAACTCCTGATCCAAGTTCATTGGGTTTTTCCACATCAATATTAAGTTCCCTCATACATCCGATGGCCTGGGCAGCAAATGCTTCATTCAGTTCAATCAAGTCAATGTCATCAATGCTCATACCCGTCTGTTTCAACACTTTTCTAACTGCCGGCACAGGTCCCAGGCCCATGTAGGCAGGATCAAGCCCACCAGCTGCAAAACCTTTAATTTTTGCCAGTTTTTCAAGACCAAGTTCATCTGCCTTTTCTTCTGTCATCAAAAGAACAGCCGCGGCCGCATCATTTATTCCAGATGCATTTCCTGCTGTCACACTTCCGTCTTTTTTAAATGCCGGACGAAGTTTGGAAAGTTTTTCCATGCTGGTTTCCATGGGGCGCTCATCTTTATCAACAATGGTATCTCCCCTGCGGGATTTGATCACTACTGGTACTATTTCTTCGGCAAAGGTACCATCATTCACAGCAGCAAACGCTCTATTATGGCTCAGCAAAGCCAATTGATCCTGTTCTTCCCTTGTGATACCGTATTTTTCTACAATATTTTCAGCAGTGAGGCCCATGTGGTATCCATAAAAAATTTCATATAATCCGTCAAATACCATCAAGTCATGGACCGGCCCGATACCGGTCAGCTCCATTCGATGTCCCCATCTAGCCTTGCTCAATGCCATGGGGGCATTGCTCATGCTTTCCTGGCCGCCGGCAAGGATCACCTCTGCCCCTCCTGCCATAATGGCCTGGGCACCAAGGGCAATGGCTTTAAGGCCTGAGCCGCATATTTTATTTATTGTAAAGGCAGTACTATGCCTTGAGATGCCCGCTGCAATCATAGCCTGTCGGGCTGTATTCTGGCCCTGCCCTGCCTGCAGAACATTTCCCATGATAACTTCATCAATAAATACAGGGGTTAAGGAATCATTATAATCATATCCTTTTTTTTCAAGATCAATCATACCCTGATCTTTTAACGTATCTGGAGAAAATTCATCCTGGGATGCATCTACAGCAGGTTTTAATCCGATTCTTTTAAGAACATGTTTCATCACTATTGTACCTAAATCAACCACGGGTACGCTTTTCAAGGAACCACCAAAGGATCCTACTGGCGTTCTAACACCACTGACGATAACAACATTTTTCATTTAAAGCCTCCATCAATATTGATTTTTTCATTATTAACTACTACATGTTAACTATAATGATTAAGACAAATAACAAAGAGGCGAATAAAAAACAAGGTATTATGCCTGTGTTTTTTTTCCCCTTCTCTCCGTTTTATATTTCTCCTTGTTTAATTACAAATTGCGCCGGACTATGGCGGTAAAACCATGGCTTCCAGCCGTCAGAGCGAAACCTTTGGTTATGCTTAAATTAATCTTTTGAAATATCAAATAGCTTTATTTACCACAGCATTTTTTATACTTATTCCCGCTTCCACATGGGCAGGGCTCGTTGCGGCCAACTTTCTTTTCAGCTATTCAACTTCAATCATTATATACTACATTAAAAAAACAGCATATCAATAAAATAAAATAAATGCCAACTTGACAAAATGTTGAGATGAAAAATCAGATGTCAAAGCAAATAGTCGAACTACTTTATTAAAAAAAAAGACCGGCTATTTTATTTTTCCGACAAGTGTTATGTTGTGCCTTGACTGGCCTAACGAAAACAAGTATTTCAAAGCTTTACAAATCTAACGATAACGTTGACAAATCATATATTTTACGCAACACTTGCACAACCTGTATTGAAAAAGGATTTCTTTTGCTATGGAACGAAAAGTTGTTGTTGGAGGATGGGGCCAGATCACTCAGCCAAAAACATTGGACCGAACAGCAAAAGACCCCATGGGATTGATGACCCAGGCATCCAGGAGAGCTGCTGAAATGCTGGCTTCTAAGACAGCTCTGACTCATCTGGATGGGATCATGATAGTCAGGACCTTAAGCCACCACTACACATCGCCTGCAAAACAGCTTGCCCAAAACTTAGGCGCCAGGCCAAAGTTCACCCATGTTTCCGGGATTGGCGGTAATTCTCCCCAGACACTGATCAACATTGCAGCCGGCATGATTGCCCGCAATGAACTGGATTCAGTTCTCATTGTGGGAGCCGAAGCCTATATCCAAAGAGAAAAAAACCCAGAAAAGATTGAAAACGCCCTGTTCAGGGGCATACCCAAAGAGTATACCGGGGATGATCTTATCGGTTCCACAACTTTGGAGAATCAACATGGTATTAAACATCCCATGCATGGATTCCCGCTTTTTGAGACTGCACTATGGGCTGCTTCCGGTCTGGATCTGCAATCTTACCTCATGCAGATTGGTACGATGTGGGCTAACTTCAGTGAAATAGCAGCAGATCACCCCTATGCCTGGACAAAATCCATGCGAACCCCTGAAGAGATCATCACACCCGGCCCGAAAAACAGGCCTGTTGCATTTCCGTATACCAAGTACATGAATTCATTTGTTACAGTTGATCAAGGGGCTGCTGTCATATTAATGTCAGAAGAGACAGAAAAAAAATATTCACAAAAAAACCGACAGACTGTCTATTTCCTTGGCGGAGGGTATGCCCAGGACCGACAGCGCTTTATGATTGAAAAATCTGATTTAACATCCAGCCCACCTCTCAAGGTTGCCGTTGAAAAAGCATTGGTAAGATCCTGCATGCCATTGGAAAACCTGGATTGTTTTGATCTTTATTCATGCTTTCCCTGTGCGGTTTCCATTGCAAAAAAAATGATCGGAATAAAAGATCATGATCCAAGACCTTTGACCCTTACTGGAGGACTTGGCTTTTTTGGGGGCCCGGGGAATAATTACAGCCTCCACGGGGTGGCAACCCTTGCTGAAAAGATTTCCATTGGGGAAAAATCAAACGGTCTTGTCACGGCCCTTGGCTGGTTTATGCATAAACATGCAGCGGGCGTCTATGGGTCAAAACCTTTAACTGGTGAATTCAAAGACCATGATCTAATAGATCAAAAAAATTGTTTTGCAGGAAAAGAACCCGTGAAAATTAAAGATCAGGTCACAGGGATAGGAACCATTGAGACCTATACTGTGATCTATTCAACAGACCAGAACCCCTCTTATGCCGTGATCTATGGGAAAACCCGTGACAATTGCAGATTTATTGCCAGAACACAAAACCATCCAGAAATCTTTAAACAGCTTACATCAGAAAATATGGTTGGGCAAAAAATAAAGATCGCCTTTAATCCTTCCAAAAACATGAATATTGCCGATTTTGCATAACAAATTTTAAAATAGGGTTCTAAAAACAATAAAAAGCATTTGATTAAACTGCATCATGGTTGTTTATTTTGTTTTAATTTAATCCAGGCTTCAAGCCTGAGTTTTACAGTTTTCTCGTATCCCCGGTCTGTTGGATAATAAAACCGTTGATCTTCAAGATCCTTTGGCAGATAGGACTGGGGGGAAAAAGCATCTTTATAATCATGGGCATACTGGTATCCTTTACCATAACCCAAATCTTTCATCAGCTTTGTCGGAGCATTCCTGATGTGGAACGGAACCTGGGAGTAACCGGTTTTTTGAATCGTTTTTTTGACCTGTTTATGAGCCGCATAAACTGCATTACTCTTTGGAGCGGTTGCAAGGTAGATGGCAGCCTGAAACAAAGCATCATCTCCTTCTGGGTGGCCTAAAATTCGAAAGGATTCACTGGCATTCAACGCCATGGTCAGAGCTCCGGGATCAGCCATTCCAATATCTTCTGTAGCAAATCGGATCATTCTCCTGAGCATGTAATAGGGGTCATCGCCTGCCATGAGCATTCGCTCAAGCCAATACATTGCTGCGTCTGGATCACTGCCCCGCATGCTCTTAATAAATGCGGAAATCAGGTTAAAATGCTCTTCTCCTGCCTTATCATATAAAAGCGATTTTTTTTCTATGGCTATCTCAACATCCTGGATATTAATCTGTTTTTTTTGTGCAAAATGCAGCACTGCCGTCTCAAGATTGGTCAAAGCAATCCTGGCATCGCCATCAGACACCCTTGCAATATGCTCAAGTGCATCATGAGACAGCTTTTCTTTCTCAAGTCCCAGACCGTTCTCAGGATCTATCAATGCCCGTTTTAAAATGGTTAAAATATTTTTCTTTTCAAGGCTTTTCAAAGTAAAGACCCTGCATCTGGATACCAGGGCAGGAATGACTTCAAAAGAAGGATTTTGGGTTGTGGCCCCCACAAGGACAATCAGCCCTTTTTCCACATGAAGGAGAAAAGCGTCCTGCTGGGCCTTGTTAAACCTGTGGATTTCATCCACAAAAAGAATGGTTTGCTTTTTATACAATGCCCGATTTTTTTTGGCCTGTTCGATAATCTGGCGGATTTCCTTAACCCCGGACAGGACAGCAGATATTTCTACAAATTCAGATTTTGTTTCTTTGGCAATAATGCCTGCCAAAGTTGTCTTCCCACATCCGGGCGGTCCCCAGAGAAGCATGGAAAACACCCTGTCATCTTCAATGGCTTTTTGTAAAAGGCTTCCTTTGCCCGATAGATGCTCCTGGCCCACAAGTTCATCAAGGGTTCTGGGACGTATTCTGTCAGCCAAAGGACGGGCCAGGGATTTATCCTGGAAACTATGAGATTCAAAAAGATCCATTCTCGTTAAGAGCTGTCCTTATCTCTTTGTCTTTTTCTTTTGCTCTGTTCTGTTCTCTCTTTTTGTCTTTGGGTATTATGTTTTTTCTTTTTCTGAAAAATTCTTTCATCTTCTTTTGAATTACCGGTAAATTTTATCCTGCCTGTTTTTTCCCTGAAAAAGAGTTTGATAGGTGTTTTTTCCAATGGAATCATCTGCCTTAACTGATTGAGCAAATAGCGCTTATATGAAAAATGAACTGCATTGGGGAAATTGACAAAACAGACAAAAGACGGCGGTTTTGTGGCCACCTGCGTGGCGTAGAAAAATTTTAATCTTTTCCCTTTATGCAATGAGGGTTCTGTCCGGTAAACCGCATCTTCAATAATCCGGTTCAGCACACCAGTATTAATCCTGTGGCAATATTCTTTATGAATTTTGACCACTTCATCCAGGATCTTATGACATCTTTGTCCGGTAAGGGCTGAAACTGTCATGGCAGGCGCATAGGATAAAAATTTTGCCTTATCCCTTAAATCCTCCATATACTTTTTAACACTTTTCCGCTCCTCATCTAAAAGATCCCATTTGTTTAACAGGAACAAGGCACCACATCCCCTGTCCTCAGCATATCCTGCAATAGTAATATCCTGATCTGTAATGCCTTCATCCGAATCAATCAAAATTAATGCCACATCACAATCATCAAGACTCTTTAAAGATTTCAGTATGGAAAATTTTTCAAGTTTCTGGATGACTTTGCCCTTACGCCGGATACCCGCAGTATCCACAAGGACAAACTGCCTGCCTTTATGCTCACACTTAAGTTCTATGGCATCCCGTGTGGTACCGGCCTTTTCATTGACCACAAGGCGCTGTTCACCAAACAGACGATTGGCAAGTGAAGATTTCCCAACATTGGGCCGGCCAACAATGGCAATTTTAATAAGAGTATCGTCATCTTCTTGGATCTGCTCATATTCCGGCAGAGCTTGGACAAGGTCATCTAAAAAATCCCCCACACCAATACCGTGCTCTGCTGAAACCTCATAAAAATGATCAATGCCCAATGAATAAAACTCTAAAAGTTCATCATGCTGTTTGTAGCTTTCTATTTTATTGATCAGGTAAAATACGGGTTTGGACATCTTGCGCAAAAAATCTGCCAGCTCCCGGTCGTAGGGCGACAGTCCTGCCCGGCCATCCATGATGAAAATGATAACATCGGCCTGCTCTGCCGCAATTGTCAATTGCGTTTTAATCTGGGAGGCAAAATAATCATCATCTGTACTTAAAAACCCGCCTGTATCGATCACTGTAAATTCAACATCATTCCATAGTGCATCTTCATAATGCCTGTCTCTTGTCACACCAGGTAAATCATCAACAAGCGCTTTTCTAGCGCGTGTAATCCTGTTAAATAAAGTGGATTTCCCCACATTGGGCCGGCCAAGAATGGCCACAACCGGTTTCATATTTTACCCTCCGAAAAATAAACAAAAATTACTTTTATCTTATACAATATATTGAAATATTTATAAATAGGTATGATACTGCCCATTCACATTGTCTTTATTTTGTCCAGCGACATGCAAGGACTTATCTAATAACAGCCATGCCCTGAAGGGCACAACAAATTATAAAAGAGTAATGAAATGTGAGAAAAGCCAAGCTGATGGTTTTTTCTCATTACTCAAAACTCATATCTCAGTACTTTCATATAAACCACAATAAGCGAAGCCTGACACCGTCCTTTCATTCACCATTCACCATTCACCATTCACCATTAAAAAGCTGTTTATTGGCTGGTCAGCTTGATTTCAATTCGTCTATTTTTTTGATAAGCTGCAGGCGTGTCTGCCAGTTCTATGGGATGGTATTTGCTAAAGCCGGCAGCTGCCATCCTTTTTTCCGGAATGCCTTTTTGACTCAAAAATCGGACCACAGAGACTGCCCGGGCAGCCGATAATTCCCAGTTGGACGGAAAGTCCTTGGTTTTAATGGGAACCCGGTCAGTGTGACCGTCAATGCGCAATATCCAGTTAATCTCATTTGGAATTTTTCTGGAAATCTCTAATAGAGTATTTGCCAGGGTTGTTAGATGGCTGCGGCCCTGGATGCCCAGGTTGGCTGACCCGGATTCAAAAAGAAGGCCTGCCTGAAGAACAAACCTGTCCCCCTGTATCTCTACGGCCGGGTTATTGCCTAAAATTTTCTGTAGCCTCCCAAAAAATTCTGATCGGTATTTTTGAAGTTCACTCACCTTCCGGGCCAGGGCAATGTTCAATTGTTTGCCAAGCTCGGCAATTTTTTCATCCTTTTCCTGGCCCTGTGTCTTTGTCAGTGCCAATGCATCACTGATCACCCTCAACTGTGCCCGGAGTTTGGTGATCTGGTCGGAAAGAAGGGCTACTTCTGCACTGACGCTGGCAGATAGCTGTTTTTCCCGGGCTAAGGCTTCTTTCTGGGATTCAAGCACCACGGAAAGGGCCTGGATCCGGATATCCTGCTCCTCAATCTTTTCCTGAGCCAATATAGTCATTTCTTCTTTATCCACCAGTCTGGCAGTCAGTGCCTTTGAACGGTCCCGTAATACCGAAACCTGATAGTCCCTGTCAGAAAGGGATACGGCAAGTTCTGCCACCTTTTGCTCCAGGTCATCCTTTACCCGGGTCAAGGTCTGGATGTCTTCATTCAGGCTGCCAATGTTCAACATCTGCTGTTTTATCTGGGCATTGTCTTTTTGAGACCGGGCCAAATCCTCTGCAACCTGGGACATGAGCACGTCCTTGTCTTCGGATAACCCGATGATTGCATCTGACAACCGGCCGACCTCAGTGTTCAACTGGCTGGATTTTTCCTTTTCAAGCCCCAGAAGCTCGGCCAGTTCACTGACCTGATTATGGAGAAGTGCCAGTTCATTTTTCTGGCCATAGAGTACCTCGCTGAGCAGAAACTGGGCCAAAACAAAGATCATCAACACAAAGATAACCACCATTAACAGCGCTGACAGGACATCAACATACCCTGGCCAGGCTGTAATAGGACTTGATATGCGCCGCGTTTTGGATATCATTGCGATCTCCTGTTATTTCTTCAGGTCTGGGTTATCCCCTGACGGTTTAATCTGCTGTTTTAACATATGAGCCATGACCTGGTTATTTTTATGGATCTGCTTGATCATTATTTTAAGGTGATTATCAATATCCTGTAACGCTGTAACAGAAAGATTGGCATTGGTTTCAGGCATTTCATCGGTTTCCACAAGGTGAGTGACTCCGGTCAACCATTCTTCCATTTCATTGAAAAACCGGTTCTGGGCATGACCCGCCTGAATATCGACAAATCCCAGCACCAGGGAGCCGCCCAGACCAAACAGGGATGAGCTAAAGGCCGTACCCATACCTTTAAGCGGTTCTTCAAGCCCTTGTTTTAAATTACTAAACACATTGACAAAATCCCGGGTTCCCACGTCCAGACCGCTGATTACCTGTCCCACAGAACCGATGGTCTGGAGCAATCCCCAAAAAGTGCCTAAAAGCCCCAGGAACACCAGTAGACCGATCATATATTTGGAGATTTCCCTGGACTCATCCAAATGACCTCGTATCCCGTCCAGAACCGTGTTAAGGGACAGGGCAGACAAGCGGAACCGGTCCCGGTGAATCACTTCCAGATGTTTGGCAAGGGGAGAAAGCAATGCTGGTGGTTCAGTAACAGACAGGCCCAGATCACCGGTGCGGAAAATTTTAATCCACTTGATTTCAGGCTCCAGCCTCTGGATCTGGTAGATATTAATGCCAATGCCCACACAAAGAGCTGCAAAGATAAGAAGATTAAAACCCCAGTTAGCCATGAATGCAGCTTTAAGGGGTGTCAACAGGAGAACACATATGCCTGCCACCACCAGAAGGTAAAGAATTGTTAAAAAAAGATAATGCCTGGGATTTGTCATAAGGGACCTGCCTCCTTATTCTAATATATTGTCAAAAAATACGTTTCCTAAGCGCGTTTTTCAATCCTTTTGATTAGCGTATTGAAAACATGTATTGTTTTGGTGTATCTACTGTCATTGTATGGAAATTGTCAAGGGTTAGGATAAGATGAGACAGCAGGCTGTTAATCAAACTGGTATTATAAATGAGATTTTAAAAGGGATCGTGGATCGGGTCACGTTTCATAACCCTGACAATGGCTGGTCAATTCTCAGAGTAACGCCCTTTAATAATCCCCAGGGGCAAGAAACTGTCATTGTGCATCAGACAAAGGTATTTGCTGGTGCTACAATGGAATTTCAAGGGTCTTGGACTATTCACCCTAAATATGGCCGCCAGTTCCTGGCAAGTGTTGCCAAAGAAAAAAAACCGGCAACAATAGCTGCATTGGAAAAATATCTTGGTTCAGGCCTTATTAAGGGCGTAGGGCCTAAAACTGCCCAAAAGATAGTCCATCATTTTAACGAACAAACCCTTGATATATTTGAGGAAGATATTGAAAGACTCACAGAAGTTCCCGGCATAGCCAAAAAAAAACTTGATATGATAAGTTGTGCCTGGACAGAACACAAAGCAATTCGAGAAGTCATGATGTTTTTACAATTCCATGGCATCAGTACCTTATTTGCTGTAAGGATCTATAAAGAGTATGGCGATGATGCAATAAGAATTGTTATAGAAGATCCTTACCGGTTGGCAAATGACTTTTATGGAATTGGTTTTTTCTCTGCAGATAAAGTTGCTTTAAGTATTGGTCTTGAACCTGACAGCCAGCAGAGAATAATGGCAGGCATTAAGCATGTTCTGGCTGCAAGCAGAAATTTTGGACATTGTTATCTGACAGAGTCTCAAATTAATAAACAGGTCAAAGAATTATTACAATTGGATCTATCTGATAAACTGCTTGAGCTGTTGCAATATATGAAGAAAGAAAAACTTCTCATGGTTCGTGATCTTATTGTGGAAGCCAGCACCAGCGAGCAATGCTATTATTCAAAATCTTTATATTTTGATGAGCTTTATGTTGCAAAAAGAATTATTGCTATTGGCAATCCGCCAAAGGTTGAAAGAATAAGAATTGAGCGTTGGATATCTTTGTATTGCAAAGCAAAAAACATTTCTTTAAGCGATGAACAGGCAGCCGCTACCAAAGGCATTGTTTGCGAAAAATTTTCAATTCTCACTGGTGGACCAGGGTGTGGTAAAACAACCACTACTCTTGTAATTGTTAAATTAATAGAGGCTATGGGCTTAAAAGTCCTTTTGGCTGCACCAACCGGCAGAGCAGCTCAAAGGATGACTGATGTTATTGGAAAGGAATCCAAAACAATCCATAGATTATTAGGGTGGCAAGGCGGTAAATTTAAAAAAGATGAAGAAACACCTTTAAAAACAGATTTTCTCATTGTTGATGAATGTTCAATGCTTGATATCAACTTAACAGCATCGCTACTTAAGGCGGTTCCTAAGAATGCTCAAGTGCTCTTCATTGGAGATTCCGACCAATTACCCTCGGTTGGTGCCGGCAATGTTTTAAAAGATATAATTATGTCTAAGGTTGTTCCCTGTTTTAAACTGACAAAAATATTTCGGCAGGCCCAGGAATCTCTGATCATCAAATATGCCCATCAGATCAATAAAGGGGATATGCCCTGGATTAAATCACCATTTAAAAAGCCTGAAATATGGCAGGATAAAAATGATTGCTTATTTCTTGATTCAGATGAAGCAACCAAAGACCAGATAAATTTTATTACAAGAGTAAAAAAATTTTATGACCTCAAATTTTGGGAATTAGAAAGCAATATATCTGAAAAATCTGATGGTTCTGATTTTTTTGAGTTTCGGATTCAAGAACCAGTGATTCCCTATGAAACAGAGATAATAATTCCTAAAAAATTTGAATATGTGGATCTGCAAAAAGTGTATAAAGCTGAAACCAAGGTTGAAGAATTACTTTCTGTTGTAAAAAAAGTTCATCCCTGGTCATCTCTTCATTACGGATTTTCTGCTTTGGATGTTGTGAGAACGCTTTACCAGGAATGGATACCTAAATATCATGGCGCCAGTGAGATACAGATTCTTTCTCCCATGACAAGGGGAAGCCTTGGAACGATAAGTTTAAACAAAATGATCCAGGAAACTTCAAACCCTTTTATTGAAGGCAAAAGTCAATTAAAGGTCGGGGAAAGAATTTTCAGGATTGGCGACCGGGTAATTCACAGGCGCAACAATTATGATTTAGGTGTCTTTAACGGTGATATTGGCGTAATCTCAGATATTGATAATATTAATTTGACCTGTACTATTGCTTTCTATCCTGATAACCGGCTGATTCATTACAAACAAAATGATATAATGGAGCTTGATTTGGCTTATGCCATAACCATACACAAATCCCAGGGAAGTGAATTTGAAGTTGTAATTATCCCGATTCTTACCCAGCATTTTAAAATGCTTTTTCGGAATTTAATTTATACCGGGATAACCAGAGCAAAAAAACTGGCCATCTTTGTTGGTACCCGAAAAGCCCTTGCAATGGCGATCAAAAACCAGGATATCAGCAAACGGCAGACTGCTTTGCAGCAATTATTGATGCCCTGATGTTTCCTTGAAAATAAAAAAGCTCTCAGCAAAACGCTGAAAGCCTTATTATTTCAAGTGGCGTCCCCAAGGGGATTCGAACCCCTGTCGCCGCCGTGAAAGGGCGTAACAACAAATTGAGTAAGTGCAGGAAAACACTACAAATATTAACAATTACAAAGTGT
>JAQICW010000659.1 GCA_027858355.1 Desulfobacula sp. | reverse complement strand
CATGTATATCTTCAATGGTTTTAATAAAATGGGAATGGCCCAGAATAAAATTCAATTCATCAGGATTTTCAATGTTTATAATTTTTAATTCCATTTTGTCCTCTCCATTTGTTAGATTTCATTAATGATCAATTGACAGAACAAAGTAAACTGGTATTTAAAAAGAAAAACAATTGGCTTTATCTTTTAGAGCAGGCAAAAAATATTAGGCACAGAGCATCTCATTTCAGGAGGAAATAGAGGCTATTACCGGGATAAATCATAATATTAACGGGAGCCGCCGTGCCTCATGGAAAGTTTTTCAAACATGTTAACAATGCCGGCGGCAATCCCATATACAATATCTATATTGGCGTTCATGTCAGCAGATGAATCAAAAAACAGGTGCAGATCCGATTCCATACCGTCCTCGGGTTTCCAGTAACAGATGAGCATGGGAAGTTTAGGCAAAGGGTAAATGACCAATGATATATCTGATTCATAATGATTTTCTATTTTTTGGCCATTAAAAAGAAAGATTAAATCTTCAAACAAATTGGGATAGGCATCGGCAATTTTTTTAAAAGATTTTTCTGAACGCTGGACAAACAGACCATTTTTCTCCCGGCCGTCCTTAAGTTCCCTGAACGGCACCCATTTGCCCGTCAATGGAACGCCTTTGCAATGAAGTATATACGAAAGCACTGGAGTGGCTATCCAGGGGTTGATATGGATATCTGAAAACATATTGCCGGATAAATCAACTGAAAATAGTTTGCCCATAATCCTTATGGTAAGTTTTCCGTTTGAAAAATCCCCACCCACCCTTAGCGCAGCAGTTTTTAAGTCACAGGATTTTATTTCTTCCTTCAGGTCGGCCATCATTGATTCGCGGTATTCTTTACCCGTGATTTTTTTCTTCTGCCTGCCCTGGTGCTGCTCAAGGATTTCTCTTGTCAAAACAGGACATTGGTTAAGGGTTCTATCCCCTAAAAAAACCTTTGAAGCAAAGGCAAGACAGGTTTGTTCATTGCATTTTCTGCAATTGGATTTATCCAGAAGCTTAAACACTTCCATGGCATTGGCAAATTCAGACATATAGTCTCCTTTTTATCAGGTTCTATTATAATATTTCATATCTGAAAACAAGATAGAACCGTCTGCATGATTTTAAAGTTTCATTGACAAATTAGCCAAATATCTATAATAATTTCATTCTGTTAAAACAATAAGCCATGGATTTTATGGCCTGAACAAAAATATAAAACTGGAACAAGAATATACAAAAGGTGAGCCCCATCAGCATAGATACAAAAATTGATGACAAAAAAGAGCCCCTGGCATCCATACGAGGGTGTATCTCTATTCTGGAAAAAATTGCCGACCGATCTGAACTTTTATTGCAATTGCCGGAAATAGAAAGAATTGCTTTGATCACTGCGGCCGGGAAAATATCCCGGCCCGACAAAAAAGAAATTAAGGAACGCAGCAAGGTCAGAAAACAACAAAAGCGCGCCGCCATTGTAGAAAAAGAACGGCGCCTTCGGGCTGCCACAGGTATAAGAAAAGCCAGGGAATCTGAAATCTTTTCAGCTCCTCAACAGATTTGCGACAAGACTGCTGAAATTAAAGATCAGGCCCCAAGGCTGGAAACCCCCCGCAACTGTTATGTGTGCAAGGCTGAATTTACCCGGCTCCACCATTTTTATGACACCATGTGCCTGGAATGTGCAGAATTCAATTATCAAAAACGCTTCCAGACAGCTTGCCTGAAAGGACAGGTGGCATTGATAACAGGCTCCAGGCTCAAGATCGGTTACCAGGCCACATTAATGATGCTCAGAGCCGGAGCAAGGGTGATTGCCACCACACGCTTTCCAAAAGACTCGGCCCTGAGATTTTCCAGGGAACCAGATTTTCCCAACTGGGGGCACAGACTCCAGGTCTATGGTCTGGACCTGCGCCACACCCCCAGTGTTGAACTTTTCTGCGATTATATTAGGGAAACCTACCAACGTCTTGATATTCTTATCAATAATGCAGCCCAGACCGTTCGACGACCCCCTGGATTTTATGCCCATCTCATGGAAAATGAAACAAAGGATATCGAACAATTGCCAGGGGATGCAAGGACCCTTTTAGGGCAGTACCAGACCTGTATCTCCCAGCTTGAATCTGGGCAATCCAAAAATATTGTCAAAAAAACTGCCTTACCCGCAACCTGGGATGGCAAAGCCCCGGGCGTTGGATTGCGCATGTCTGCCCAATTGTCCCAGATTCCCTATTCCTATGACAATTCTTTAAATGTACCTGAAGTATTTCCAGCAGAAGAACTGGATGCCGATCTCCAGCAGGTGGATCTTCGGAAAACCAACTCCTGGCGGCTGCGGCTGGGGGAAATCCAGACATCAGAAATGCTGGAGCTCCAGCTGGTCAATTCCATTGCTCCCTTTGTTCTGTGCAACCAACTGGCAGAGTTGATGAAAAAAGATTACACGGGACAAAAACATATTGTCAATGTCTCGGCCATGGAAGGCAAATTTCTGCGGTTTAAAAAAGGCAGCCGCCACCCCCATACCAATATGGCCAAAGCTGCCTTAAACATGCTCACCCATACTGCAGCCAGTGATTTGGCCAAATACGGGATTTCCATGAATGCCGTTGACACAGGATGGGTAACTGATGAGGACCCTGCCATGCTGGCCAGATTCAAGCAGGAACGCCACGATTTCCAGCCGCCCCTGGATATTGTGGATGGAGCAGCAAGGATTTGTGACCCTTTTTTCCATGGTATCCTGACCCAGAAACACTGGTGCGGCAAATTCTTAAAGGATTATTTCCCCATAGACTGGTAATTGGTGCCTGAACTAAAACCTTGTTCATGCACGGTTTTAGGTTTTAAGTTTTAGGTTTTGACCTAAATCCTAAAACCTAAATCCTAAAACAATCTCGGATAGTTGCAAATCTCTAACCAAAATTGGGAAACTATATTTCTGGTTTTTTGGTCAGACATAAAAAAGCTGTATCTATCCATTGAATTTTAGAGCCGGGGTTTACAAAACCAGGGCATGATCTTATATTAACCCTAATCACATCAAACTTAAAAAAATTGGCGGAATCGACCATTGAAACAAATTATCGTTCTTGCAACAACAAACATGGGAAAAACAAGGGAAATCCAAGAGCTGTTACAAGGCTTTCCCATAATAATTAAAAATCTTGCTGATTTTGGCCCTATCCCTGAAGTCATTGAAGATGGAGAAACCTTTGATGACAATGCCTATAAAAAAGCATCGTTTACGGCAAGGGTCTTGGGGTATCCTGCCATGGCTGATGACTCAGGAATTTGTGTGGACGCCCTTGACGGGGCGCCAGGTGTCTATTCTGCCAGATATGCCGGAAAAAATGCCACGGACGCTGACAATGTTAAAAAAATACTGGATGAATTAAAAAGCCATGAAAATAGAAATGCCGCATTCAAGTGCGTAATTTCCATTGCAGTTCCCACAGGTGCTGCATTAACCTATGAAGGTGAGTGTAAAGGCGTTATCACTGACAAACCCATTGGTGATAACGGCTTTGGATATGACCCGCTCTTTTTTTATCCTGAATTTAATAAAACCTTTGCCCGGCTGACCATTGAAGAAAAGGGCCGGGTCAGCCACCGGGGCCATGCATTAAAACAAATTGCAGAGGACATGGATAAAATCCTTGAGTGGATTGATATTAACATGCCAAAATTCCAACCAGTGGAATGCAAAGGAAGCAACTCATGAATACAACATCTTTTCAAGACCTTGTAAAACAAAACAGATCCTGCCGACGGTTTGACAACTCCCATAAAATTAACGAATCAACCTTAAGAGACCTGGTTGAACTTGCCAGGAACAGCGCATCAGGCGCCAACAAGCAGCCCTTGAAGTATGTGATCTGCCGGGACGAACAAAAAAATGAAGCTATTTTTTCCTGCCTTGGCTGGGCTGCATATCTGAAAGACTGGAAAGGCCCTGTACCAGAAGAAAGACCTGCTGCCTATATTGTTATCCTTGGAGACCATAGTGTTTCTGATAAATTCTGGTGTGACCATGGCATTGCAGCCCAGACCATGCTTCTGGGTGCCAGGACCATGGGACTTGGCGGTTGCATGTTTGCCTCCATCAATATCAAAATGCTGAAACAACATTTAAATATCGGCGAGCATCTTGAGCCCAAACTTGTACTGGCCCTGGGAAAACCCGTTGAAGAGATCCAGATTGATGAATTGGGCCAAGACGGGGATATCAAATACTGGCGGGATGAAAACAAGGTCCACCATGTTCCAAAAAGAAAACTTGATGATATTATCATTGGTTCATGGTAAACCCAAACATATCAGGAAAAAAAATGATCGAAAACACCAATTATAAGCTTGCCAATATTCAAAACAGAGAAATGAAACTTCGGACCCATCGACATGAGATCCTTGTCAGCGAATCTGAACGAGCCCTTGACATAATCCTGGAAGCCCCGTCTCCAGCCACACTGATACAATCTTTCCCAGACCAGGATCTTTATTATCTCATGCACAAGATAGGCCCCTATGATTTCATTCCTGTCCTGGCCATGGCCAAATCAGAACAATGGGAATACATTCTGGATGTGGAAACCTGGGATAATGACAGGCTTGACCTTGCCCTTATGACAAAGACATTTGATATTTTATTCCAGGCTGACCCTCAAAGACTTTTGCGATGGATCATCAAGGAGAAACCTGACTATTTTGAATTTTATCTGTTTAAAAACATGGAGATTTTTGTCAGAGAACACGATGAGGTGCCACCGGAAGATTTTGATGATTATATAACCATTGATAATAAATTTTATTTCAGGTTTCCTGAAAAACCCGGGGACATGGACGAGGATCTGCCAGATCCAGGGAACCAGCACGAAGCCTCTGAACTCATCGAAAAAATGGTCCAGGCTGTGGCTGAAATGGATCTATCTGTTTATCACGGACTTTTGCTTGAAACCGCGTCTATACTGACGGCTGAAACAGAAGAAGAGCAGTTCCGCCTTAAAAACCTGCGGCTTGCAGAAAAAGGATTTTTACCTGCCCATGAAGCCCTGGGAATTTATCAGCCAAACAAACTTTCTTCTCTTCGCAAACGGCCTGAAAAAAACCGTTTCAATCCTGCCCCCTTTGACCCGGACATCCCATTGCCTCCACAGTTTTTCTCCCAGTTTATTGAAGGAGATGATCTGTTTGTAAAATCCCTTAAATTGCTTGATCCTGAATTCATTCTTCATCTTGAATCAGAACTTGCGGCTTTGATAAATAAAATCATTTCTGCAGACAAAATCAAACTCAGAAGCAAAGAAGATCTTGAAAAAGCCATTTCAAAGGCTTGCTCCTATCTGAATCTTGGCCTTGAGGTTATCCTGAAAGGAGAGAAAAAGCCCGAGATTGCCCAGGGGGTGATCCAGGAATATTTCCTTGAAGACATTTTCAGGACCGGTTCAAGGGCCGGCATCCAACTTAAGACAAAAGCTTTCAACTGGTTCAGGCAAAGCTTTATGAACAAAAACAATCTTCCCTTAAGTTTTCTTGGAGAAGACTATTTAGGGATCATTGGCGGCCTGTTTCTAGACCGGCCGCTGTATTATGAGAATTATGCGGGTGGTGAATTATACAGAAATTTTAAATCCATTTCAGATATTACCCAAACCAGCAGAGCCTTAGAACAGATCATTGCCCTGGATAAGGTGCTGGGTTTGCTGGATGTAGATATAAATTCCTTTGAACAAGGTGTTTTAACCTATAAAACATTAATTCTTACCCTGTGGGCAAAAAACCGGTTAAAGCTGGCACCAACCCTTGAACCTATTGACACAAAACTCTTTAAAAAGTTTTTCATCGCCCTGTTCTCAACGTCCGATTATAGCAAAACCGATCAGATTCCACTACAGGACCTAGTCTTGTGGACCTCTGAAGTAACTGGCATGAAGGAAACAGATTTTGAAAACCCATTTGGTGAAGTCCTGTCAAACCTGATCAAGGAACTTGAGGCAGAATACAGCATGGTTGCCCCTGAAAACATTGATCCCAGGTTTATCCCCCATTTTCTTTTGCGAAAAACCAAAAAGAAAAGACAATAGCAGAGTCTGACCTTAAAAGATTGTAAAACAAAGAAGCTTAATATATATCATAGACATGGGTTCAATTTTCCA
Source organism: Desulfobacula sp. (assembly GCA_027858355.1). The sequence continues at coordinate 5,483 of JAQICW010000659.1, read as the reverse complement.
GGACAAGATCTGCATCAACACCCTGTCTCCAAAACCAGGGATAACGATCTGGTATGCCGGAATACCCGAAATTATCCATTCTATTTTTAAAAAAGAAGCACACCCTGATTTAAGGGTCCTGTTAAATCAATTGTTTAAAAAACAAGACTTTATCAAACCCTTTTTAAGCCATGAAGAAATAAGCACTATCAATGGTTTTAAGGCCTTAAAAAAACAGATGGAATGGATCAGTGGCAGATACCTGATCAAACAGATGATGCAGCAGCTTTTTTTGGGGAATGCTTCCCTTGATCAAATCACCCTTTCCTATCTTGACCAGGGTGCTCCTTTTCTGACAACAAATCCTGATCTTCCTGTTTCATTGTCCCACAGCAATGATTATACGGCATCAGCATGCTGTAAAGACAAAAAACAAACCCTGGGTATTGATATAGAAAAAATTACAAAAAAGCCAGATGCCTATTTTATGAAAACAGCCTTTACACAAAATGAAATTTTGAATTTAAAAGATGATGCTGCCCAGATTTTCAAAAACTGGACCATTAAAGAAGCTTATTTAAAATATATAAAAAAGGGCTTTAATGAAAGCCTTCACAGGGTGGAAGTCATCAATAATGAAATTTTGCACAACAACAACAAAATCAATGTGGATGTGTTTTCAACCTTTATAAATGATGATTATGTTTTATCCCTTGTTTCCGATTAAAACTTTATTTAATCATGGTCAAAGATATATCCTACTGACCTCCGACTGATAAAATAGACCGGGTTTTTAGGATTTTTTTCAAAATATTTTCTAAATCTGACAATAAAATTGTCCAATGTCCTTGTTGAGGTTTCCGGTGAATAACCCCAGCCTGCAGTCAGCAGCATCCCCCTTGACAAAGGCTTGCCTTTATTTGCAATAAAAAGTTTTAGCAGAACAATTTCCTGCTCCGTTAAAATAATTTCACCGGCAGTGCACAGGGCTTTAAAGGAAATAAAATCTATATGATTATCACCAAAATCATAATAATCGCCTTCAAACATTTTATGTCCTGATTTTTTTTCTTTTTTATCCTTTTCATACCAGGTTTTTTTTTTGAGCAGTCTTTCAACCCTTAACAAAAATTCTTCCAGATCAAAGGGTTTTGACAAGTAATCATCAACACCATATCGAAGGCCCTTGACCTTATCCTTTGTATCTCCCCTTGCAGAAAGGATAAGCACGGGAATTTTTTCATCTTCCTGTCGAATGGTTTTTAAGATGGAAAACCCGTCTATCATGGGCAGCATGATATCAAGAATAATCAAATCCGGTTTCCAGGACCGCCATTTTTCAAGTCCTTGGATCCCATCTATGGCAATTTTAACATCATACCCCTGGATGGACAGATTCAAACGAATCCCATCTGCGATGTGGGCCTCATCTTCTATGACCAGAATACGCTTTTTTTCAACCGCTTCCATAGATTTTTCTCCCTGACATTGGCTATGCTGGCCCTTGGAATGGTAATGGTAAACGTTGAGCCTTTCCCTTTTCCCGGGCTTGTAACTGATGCTTTCCATCCATGGATCGTGGCAATACTGGAAACAAGGTACAACCCAAGGCCTGATCCTGATACATTATTTTTTTGTTTGGGAACGGATTGATAAAATTTTCTAAAAATTCTTCTTGCCTCTTTTTTATCAACGCCGATTCCATTGTCTATAAACTCAATAGTCACTTTTTGTATAAAGCTTTTAAACCGGATGAAGAGTTTTGGCGTGTCTGAGTCATTATACTTAATGGCATTTGAAATAATGTTCATTAAAAGCATTTCAAATAAAAACAGATTCACGGGGTAAACCACACTACTGCTGGATTGATTTTCAATTTCAATATCCAGATCTCTAAAAAGAGAGCTGTTTTTTTTACAAAAATCTTGAACCAGTTTTATCAGGCTATCCCTTGTAATTTCTGAACCAAAATTTTGACTTTCAATCCTGGCAAGATTAAGGATACTATTAATATTTTCCGTGAGCCGGTCAATATCTTCTAACATATTTTTACTGTATTTTTTTATGTCCCCTGGTTCCATGGGGTGCCGGATAAAGGTCTCAAGATAAATCCTTAAAGAAGTTACAGGGGTTTTTAATTCATGGGTAAAATTATAGATAAAATTATGTTGAAGCCTGAAAAGATTAACTGTTTTCTGGTAATAGATAAAAGCCAGAAGAATACCAATCAATACCACTGCAATTAAAGCACTTAACACTATTATGGTCATCCCGGTTTTAGAAGGAAAAATCAATCGGGGATCAATATTAAACTTTAAAATAATCACTTCAAGGGCTGAAGTGATTTCCATGTACCAGCTTACAGTAAGAACAAGGAATGTGGCCAAAGCAAAAATAGAACAGGCAAAAATAAATACAGGGTGAAGATACCACCTGGAAGGGTTTAAAATTTGCATTTTTTAGCTGTCTTTATCCATAACAAGATTTATTTTTGTGGCATGGGCATCCATGGTTGATAACTTTCTTAGATCTATTTGTCAAATTGAATTTAAAAAAATATCCAGGAAAGAACTTTACAAATATGACATCCCTTTAAAGGTATTAACAAAGGGTTTCATTGTTTTACGCATTGACACCCCTTGCAAGATTATAGTATCCAATAACAATATTCGGGCTTTATTTTTACACAAAAAATAATAATTATAGACTTTAAACAGACCAGCCAGGGCCTTTTAAAAATCTGGTCAAGAATAAAACTATCAAAGGACAAAATGAAAATTTGTTTAAAACAGCATCTATTTTTAATAGCTGTCTTTGTATGGCTGCTGCCCTTAAACACCTTTGCAAAGTCTCCCCTTAACGTTCATGTCAGTATTCAGCCCCAGAAATATTTTGTAGAAAGAATCGGCCAGGACCTTGTAAGGGTTGATGTTCTGGTAAAACCTGGCAAAAGCCCTGCCACCTATTCGCCCTCTCCAGACCAGATAAAAAAGCTTACCACATCTGATGTTTATTTCAGGATCGGTGTGCCCTTTGAAAACAGCATTCTGAATAAACTCAAATCCATTGCCAGAGTGCTGCTTGTGGATACCCGGAAAGACATTCCCTTAAGAAGGATGGAAAACCATCATCATGATGGCAAGGATCAAAACAGCCAGATCGGCAGTGACCCCCACATCTGGATGAGCCCTTTGCTTGTAAAAACCCAGGCCCATACTATTTTTAAAACACTTTCCAACATAGACCCGGACAACAAAGATACCTATGAAAAAAATTACAATCTGTTTATAAAAGATCTGGAAGGCCTTGACCAGCGCCTGAAAACAGCATTTAAAAATTTAAAGGGAGAAAACCTGTTTGTGTTCCATCCGTCTTTCGGGTACCTTACAGATGCCTATGACATGAAACAGATCGCCGTTGAAGCAATGGGAAAAGCGCCAAAAGGAAAAGCACTTTCCAACATTATCAAGTCAGCAAAAAAACAAAACACAAGGGTGATTTTTGCGCAACCTCAATTTGACCGGAACACGGCCCAAAAAATTGCATCTGCCATAAACGGTGTGGTTGTGTTTATAGATCCCCTTGCCTATGACTATATAGCCAACATGGAAAATATTGCTCAATCCATTTCCAGGGCATTAAAAGAATAAAGAACCCGTGCTTTTCCCGGAACAATATTGGAAAGGACAACTATATTCACTAAGGCTTAAATTATGCATAATAATACTGATACTGAAAATGCCCATCAAATTATATTAGACAATATTTCCTTTGCCTATAAGCAGCGCAATATCCTTGAAAATGTTGACCTTGTGATTAATAAAGGTGAATTTGCAAGCATTGTCGGCCCCAATGGCGGCGGGAAAACCACTCTTATCAAGCTGCTTCTTGGCTTGATAGGACCTGATAAGGGAAGTATCCAGGTGTTTGGAAAATCACCTAAAAAAGCCCGGCACCAGATGGGATATATGCCCCAGTATGCCCATTTGGACATGGATTTCCCCGCAAGTGTCATGGATGTGGTTTTAATGGGAAGGCTTAAAAAATCAAATCTCTGGTTTTCAAAGCAAGACAGGATCAAGGCATTTAATGCCATTGATGAACTGGGTATGAGCACCTATGTCAACACAGGGTTTAATGAGCTTTCCGGTGGACAGAAACAGCGGATTCTCATTGCCAGGGCCTTATGCAACAGCCCGGATATACTTTTGCTGGATGAACCCACGGCGAATGTGGATCATCAGACAGAGGAAAATCTATTTTCCATTTTAAAAAACCTGAACTCAAAAATGACCATTCTACTGGTATCCCACGATCTGGGATTTGTTTCAAAATATGTCAAAAGCGTTATCTGTGTAAACCGCCAGGTCGTCATCCACCCCACAACAATGATAAACGGGGCTATGATAAATGATATTTATCATGGAGATCTGAAAATGGTACGGCATGACCACAGGTGCAGCCCAAAAGGACACCATCAGGAAGGACACAATAATGATTGATGTGTTTTACGCAATTTTTGATCCTGACAATATGTTTTTGAAATATGCATTTATCATGGGCTGTCTTGCCTCTATTTCCTTTGGCATAATTGGAACATTTGTCACCGCAAAAAGAATCGGATATCTTGCCGGAGCCATTTCCCATTGTGTCTTTGGTGGCATTGGCCTGGCACTTTTTCTTCAGGTAAATATGGGCCTTGCATGGTTTGATCCCATGTTAGGAGCAGTGCTTGCAGCCATCATTGCCGCTGTTACAGTGGGACTTGTCAGCCTTCATGCAAAGGAGAGAGAAGACACCATCATCGGTACGCTCTGGGCAGTGGGCATGGCATCAGGTATTTTGCTCATTGACATGACCCCGGGTTATTTCAACCTTGCATCCTATCTGTTTGGCGATATCCTGTTGATTTCAGGTAAAGATCTTTTGTATGTTGCATGCCTGGATGCCTTTGTCCTTTGTCTGTCCATCCTTTTTTTCAACAGGTTTTTCGGTGTTTGTTTTGACAGTGAATTCACATCTTTAAGAGGGATTAATACAAGTTTTTTCTATCTTTTGCTGCTCATTCTCACAGCTCTGACCATCGTGCTTCTGGTCAGAATAGTGGGGATTGTGCTGGTGATTGCTCTTCTGACCATCCCTCCGGCCATTGCCTCATTTTATGCAAAAAGACTGTGGCAGATGATGCTGTATTCTTGTTTATTATGCCTTTTTTTTATCTGGACAGGCCTTGGGGTGAGCTATTCATTCAGCCTTTCCAGCGGCCCCACCATCATCGTCTTAAGCGGATCAGCCTACCTTGTTCTACTGATTATCCATAAATTGATAAAATAAAAGAATTCCATGTCATGGCCCTGGGAAAGTAAAATACCAATATTACCAAAACTGGTATTATTGGTAATTTGAGTTCATCTACGTCCCATTTTTTAATACTTTACCCCCAAATAACCACAATAAGGAAAGCCTGACAAGGACCTTATAATACAATACCGGGAAATTCCGGA
>JAQICW010000195.1 GCA_027858355.1 Desulfobacula sp. | reverse complement strand
ATCAGATACCGGGATAGTCATGCATTCAGCAGGATTTTTAGCCTGTCTTATCAAAGGTGACTTGTTTCTCATTTTTATATAAATTGAAACAATCATTTGTAAAACACTCTTTGCCAGGGCTTCAGGAGATGATGTGTCGATATGAATAGACCCTATGACTTTTTTGAGCTGACTAAACGCACCCTCAATTGTGCCGTTCCCTTTTGGATTTGCAGGCCCTGCCGGAACAGGTTTAATATCATGTAAATCAAGAAAATTCATGCTGGCATCACTGAGGTTGGCGGATCCGCTGTCGCAAACCAGGCCAATTGGAGTACCCCATTGCCGGATGTGTTCTTTCAATACCTTGATAAATACTTCTGAGGTTTCATGGGCAGAAATACTGAAAGCCGTATGTGCAAAACTGTTTGTATCCACAGCCATTTCTAAATTCAGCTTTATGATTTGATCATCTATATGTATTTTGATCTCACTGCCATCAATACTGACAAGGCCATTGGGTATCTCCTGCCGGAGTTTTTGATAAAATGTCGGTTGCTTCTGACGTGTTTTCGGTGACCTCAAAGCATTGGCTGTAAGGATATCTCCCACTGTTTTAGAGCTTAAGGAAATATCCTTTTTCTCTGCCAGCATCCGGCTAAACTCTTTCAAGCGTATCCGGTTGCCTTCTGTTTTATAATGTTTGGCAATTTTAACTATTTCTCTGACCATACTCAATGTCACTTTGCTTGTCTTGCCCCTTTTGTCCGGGACAATGATGGGGTGCATATTACTGTCAAACTCTTTGTTCCAGCCATTTAATGTGCTTGCTGGAACTAACAGGGAAAACGAGGTGTTTCTTAATCCCAGGCTATGATCACGTAAAAACGTTACAGCTTTCATTTTTTGATCTTGCCCGTAACCCTTTTTTTTTGAATAAATTCATCAAATCCATGTATCTCCATGGCAAGACGTATCCCTTCATTCTCAACACGAAGATCATTATATTTTTTTAACAGCTTCTGGTGATCAACCTGAAGATGTACGGACTTGTGAATATTATCCTTATTTTCCAATGTCTCGGCTTCATTAATCCATTTATAACCTGTTTTTCTGGATATCCCTGCTTTATCGCAGATCTCCTTTACACTGGCTCCTTTCGTTATGCCATGCTCCCTGGCAATCTGAGATGCCTTGATAAGTACTTTTACCTCTTCAGAATTCAAATTTCCCATTATGATGTTCCCCTCGTCAAATAAATAGGTTTGCCCATAATATGAAGTGCCAAATCACCCTGCGAATCCATCACAAGGTTCACAATGCTTCTCTCTATCCCAATTCCTGAATATGAGGTTTGTTTCTTAATGTCAACACCTTGACTTAAATTTGAGAGTACCTGATCCGCCTGTCCATGGAAACGCTCTGCCGGCACCAGTAATCCTCCAATTCCCTGGTGGGTACGTTGGTAATTGTAATTATCCACCCATTTTTTAACGGCTGACCTAGCTTCCTGTGCAGTTGAAAAATATTGCTGTTTTAAAAGCTCATATTTGATATTTTTATTGCAAGCTTCAACCTTGCCAAGAGTCTTTGGGTGATGTGCGCTGGCATGGGTATGATCAATTCCGGTCATCTCCAGATATTTTTCAAATCGGTTTATTCCATGCCAGGAGTAAAATACAAAACCGCGATCTGTCAGCACCTCTTCCATTTTACCATAGCGGCTCACTGCATCCAGGACAACTTTAATAACTTCATCCATGGAGGTTTGTTCAAGGAGGTTCCAGCCAAGAATGAAACGAGAATAATCATCAAGTAAAAGAATGATATATACCTTGAGCTTATTGACGTAGAATTCAAGTATATCCATCTGTGCAAGTTCAAGCGGCCGGGATGCTTCAAATCGTTGATCTTCTTTTTTCACTTTTTTCTTGCTTACTTTATACCCATTGGCCTGAAAAATGAATCATACGTCCATTACTTTTTTTCATTTTTCTCTTTTTTCATTTCTATATACCAGTCTTCCTTGCCATAAAGCTCATCTGAACATTCAGGACACATACCATGGCTGAATTCTGCCTCTGAATGCTTTTGGATATATCCTTCTATCTGATTCCAGTAACCTTTGTCATCTCTAATTTTTTTACAGTGGGAGCATATGGGAACAATTCCTCTCAAGGTTTTTATTTCTGATAGTGCTTTTTCAAGTTCTATTGTTCGTTCTTTAACTCTTTTTTCTAATTCATCATTAGCTTTTTTTATTTCAGCCTGATGTTTTTGGATCTCATTTGACATGATCTCCATATTGCGAGCCAAATCTCCTAATTCATCTTTAGAGTAGACATCGATCTGGTTTACCTTTTCACCCTTCGCAATGGAAATGGCTGACCTGCCAATAATATTGATAGGAACTACGAAAAATCTTCTTAAAATAATAAAGACCATTAGTATTGATAAGATTGAACAAATACTGGCAATTCCTATAGTCGCATTTCTAATTTTTCTTTCAGCATCATGAACTGCTTGATCCTCCATTGCAAAAAATATAGTCCATCCCCATGGTTTGAATTTCCTGTTCACATACAAATTTTCTATACCCTTTTCTATCAAATGGAATTCGTGGTTTGGTTCGGAAGACACAACTTTATTTTCTGCAACAGGACCCCAAATAGTCTCCATCATATTTTTATCGCTATTGTTGGAGCAAAAAATAAGTTGCCTGGATTCATCAATGATGAAAATGTAAGATTTGTCAGAAATTTGAATAGCTGCTCCCATTTCCTGTGCATTTTTTTTGTATTCTGAAACAAAAGAAGCAACCTTCTCCAGCCCATTTTTCACCAGGAGGTCATTGAGCTTATTTACATCGGACAAATAGGAATCAATAATAGTATTCATATATAGGGAAGCTGACTTGTGGACACTTTCCTCAGCCTTTTTTATTGACCACAGACCCAGCACAAAAATGCTTATTAAAACCAACGGTATGATGCTTAGGGCGATTTTTGTCTGTAATTTCATTTTTTCATCTGTAAACATTCTCCCCGGCAAGTTCAAGCATATCCGGGGGAACGACGATGTTTAGTTTTAAGGCCGTGGTGAGATTGATTCCAAGTTGAAATTTTGCAGGTGGCGTTACAGGAATTTCACCAGGGTTGGCACCTTTTAATATGGCATCCACAAATATGGCAGCCTCCCGGCCACTGGCCTCAATATCGGGTGTTATATGAAAAAGTGCCCCCTGTTTTACGCT
>JAQICW010000190.1 GCA_027858355.1 Desulfobacula sp. | reverse complement strand
CGATTGTTTAAACACTATTAATGTTTAAATAGCAGATTAAATACTATTTGATATCAAAACAGTCAAGTTTTGAATTAAATTTCTTTAATTAAATAATAAAACCAGACAGTTATTTTTTTATTTCCCATCGTTGCTTTCACCGGTACGCGTGTTGCAAATCACTTTCTTATAATTTTATCTTTTAACACTTGGAGATAGTATGGCATCAAAAATTGTATTGGATCTTAAGGGTGTGTTTTCACCACTTAATCTACTCAAATGCAAAAGCTGCCTTAAATCCATGGAAAAAGGGGATATTTTGGAGGTAATGCTGGAAGATATTGATGTGGTAAAGGATTTGATTATGATTGTTAAAAGGTCCCCCGATGAAGTGATTTACAGAAAACAGATGAAGGATTATATCTGCGTTGGAATTAAAAGAGGTTCGAGAATATAAAATAGTTGTGTGTCTAAAATAAGAAGGAGGGAAAATGCAACTTAGTAGACGTAATTTTTTTAAATTTATGGGAGCAGCCGGCGCATCTGCCGCAGCGCTGCCCTCATCTGCCAGTGCATGGGAATCAAAGGCCCCGCCAGATCCTTATGGATGCCTGGTGGACTTGACCCGATGCGTTGGCTGCCGAAAATGTGAAGAGGCCTGCGCTGAGGTGAACGGTTTGCCGGCTCCGGAAAGGGTCAATTGTCAATGTACAATTTTTGACAAAAAAAGACGGCCGGATCACAAGGCTTTTACAGTAGTAAACAGGTATTTTACAGGCAAATTGGATGAGTTTGACAACCCGGCTCCAACCTATGCCAAGGTTCAGTGCATGCATTGTCAGGACCCGGCCTGCGTATCTGCCTGTATTACCGGGGCAATGCATAAAGATGAGACCGGAACAGTCAGATATGATATCAGCAAATGTATTGGCTGCCGATATTGTATGGTGGCGTGTCCTTTTGAAATACCCGCCTATGAATATGCTAATCCCATTACACCCAAGGTGATGAAATGTACATTCTGCTATGACAGAATATCCAAAGATGGTGGCATTCCAGGTTGTGCAACCATTTGTCCCACAGAATCGCTGACCTTTGGAAAAAGGGAGACCTTATTAAAGGTCGCTAAAAAAAGGTTGAAAGAAAATCCAGGCAAGTATATTGATCATGTGTATGGTGAAAAAGAGGTCGGTGGAACATCCTGGCTTTATATTTCCTCTGTGCCCTTTGAAAAAGTCAACCTGCCTGTGTTGTCGGACAAACCAGCACCCAAACTTTCCGAAACCATACAGCACTCGCTGTTCAGCTATTTGTGGTCACCCATAGCACTTTTTGGCGTTCTTGGAGCATTTATGTACAAATCAAATAAAATTGGGGAAAACCCAGAAGACAAAGGAGGCGCCTGATGGAACATAAAGCAAGTCCTTTAAACAGAAAATTCTGGACACCCGGTGTTCTTGTCATGCTGGTTTTTATGATTGCAGGCGCCATTTCTATTATTGCAAGATTTACCGGCGGCATAGGATATGTTACAAATCTTACCAATGCCAGACCCTGGGGGCTCTGGGTAGGTGTGGATGTGGCAACCGGTGTTGCCCTTGCTGCAGGTGGATTTACCACTGCTGCACTGGCTCACATTGCCGGGAAGCATTATTATGAACCCATTACACGGCCGGCTCTTTTAACTGCTGTTTTGGGATACACCTTTGTTGTTCTGGGTCTTCTGGTGGATATTGGACGGTCCTGGGCCATCTGGAAACCCATATTAAACTGGAATACAAATTCAGTACTTTTTGAAGTGGCCATGTGTGTGATGGTTTATCTTCATGTGCTGTATTTTGAATTTTTTCCCATTATTGCAGAACAGTTTAAAGGCAGGGTTAACCTTCCGGGTATTCTGTCCTCATTTAATGGCCTGGTGGACATGATTTTAAAAGTCGGTGATGCCATCATCGGTAAAATCATGTGGGTATTTATTATATTAGGAGTTGTCTTGTCATGCATGCATCAATCCAGTCTTGGATCACTCATGCTGGTTGCACCTACAAAGCTGCATCCTTTGTGGTACACACCTATTTTGCCTCTTTTGTTTCTTACGTCAGCTTTTGCAGTGGGGTATCCAATGGTGGTTTTTGAAACAACCCTTGTTACCTCTTCATGCAAGCTGGATTCTGAAATGAACATCCTGGCACCCTTAACAAAGATTACCATTTTTCTATTGGGAACTTATATGTTTCTCAAACTTGGAGATATGTTTTACCGGGGAACCTATGTCTATCTTCTGGATGGAAACCATCAGACCAATTCATTTATTGTAGAGATGCTTTTGGGAGTAATGGTACCCTGGGTGATGCTGCTCTTTGAAAAGGTCAGAAATTCCAGAAGAGGTGTTTTTACAGCCGCAACATTGATCGTCTTTGGTGTGGTGCTGAACAGGGTTAATGTATTCATTGTTGGATATAAACCACCGTTGACTGAAAATGGATATTTCCCTGCACCTGGTGAGATTTTTGTGACTTTAGGACTCATAGCAACATTGATGTTTATTTATAGATTTGTTGTGACTTATCTGCCTGTTTTACAGGCACCCAAGGAGGTGTCGTCATGATAAAGAAAATTATTTTCTTTGCTGGTCTTGCGATTCTGACGACTGCCCTTTGTTCGGCAGAGGTCTGGAAAGCACCGGATCAGGAAAAGGCAAAGGAAAGGGCAAAACAAGTCGTCCCGTTTATCAAGGAATACAAGGACGACTGCAAGATTAATCGAAAAATTTCTCTGATGGATGCAGGGATTTCTATAAAAGATGTGACAGAAGTTTATTTCCTGCTGGACAGTCCCATTCTCAAAGAAAGAGAAGACCATTACAGTCCTGTCCGGTTTTCCCATAAACGCCATGCAAAATTAACCAATGATTGCAGCAAGTGCCATCATTACAGGCCAAAAGGTGAAAATGCTCTTGAAACAACAAGGTGCTCGGCCTGCCATCAGGATTCATTTAATCCTGATCATCCAGAGCGAATTGGTCTAAAGGCAGCCTATCATCAACAATGTATGGAATGCCATCAGGAAGAGGCCAAAGGACCGACAGACTGCAAAGGATGCCATCTGCAGAATGTCCCCGATCACAAGGAACTGGTAAAATTGCCGGATAACCCGGATGTGTTCCAGGTAACGGCCGAATGCCTGCGGTGCCACGATGCCCAGGGTGAAGATATGCTGAAAACAGCCCATTGGCTGTGGAAAGGCCCATCGTCTTACACAACGGGCCATCGAAAGGACATCATGCACGGAAAGGGCACGACGGCCCTGAACAATTACTGAATCAGCCCCATAAGCAACGAGGCTCGTTGCACAAGCTGTCATGTAGGTTATGGTTGGAAAGATGCTTCTTTTGATTTTACAGATAAAACAAAAATGGATTGTTTGGTATGTCATGATACCACTGGCAAGTATAAGAAAGATCCTCCGGGAGCGGGAATGCCGAAAAAAGATGTTGACCTGAAACTGGTTGCAGAAAATGTGGGTCATGCCAGCCGTGCCACTTGCGGTTCCTGTCATTTTAATGGCGGCGGCGGCGATGCTGTTAAGCATGCTGACATGTCACGGCAACTTTTGACACCGGATCGAAACTGTGACATTCACATGGGTGGATATGATTTTACCTGTACTGAGTGTCATGAAACACGAAACCACAAGATTGCCGGCCGAAGTTCATCTGTACCTGCTGCCGAGGGCAAAGTGACCTGTCAGCAATGTCATTCAGATGAACCCCATTATTGCGGCAGTCTTCTGGATCATCATTTGAACCAGCATGCCAAAACCCTTGACTGTAATGTCTGCCATTCACCTGTCTTTGCAAAATGTAAACCCACTAAAACCTGGTGGGACTGGTCCAAAGCAGGGGATAAAAAACGCAAACCCCAAAAAGATAAATATGGAAAACCTGATTATAACAAGAAAAAGGGGGAATTTAAATGGGGTGAATCCGTTGTTCCAGATTATGCCTGGGACTCAGGATATATGAATCGTGTGTTAATGGGCGATAAGGTTAATATTAATGCAGATGTTATTAATATTACCGAACCCGTTGGTTCTATTACAGATCCCAATTCCAAAATCACACCTTTTAAAATTATGAAGGCTATCCAGGCCGTTGATGCAGACCATGATACCATCCTGGTTCCCCATCTCTGGCCCAGGGATAAGGAAGATACAACAGCCTACTGGAAACACTTTGATTGGGAAAAAGCATTTGAAGATGGTATGAATGCCGTTGGTCTTGAGTACAGCGGTGGATATAAGTGGAAAGAAACCTGGATGTACTGGCGTCTGGAACACGAGGTAATGCCGGCAGATATGGCCTTGTCCTGTGTTCAGTGTCATGAAAGCCTTCAGGGTGAGAAAACCTGTAATCGATGCCATCAGGACAACCGTGATATTGATTTCAAAAAGATTGCCCATAAAGGCACAGACTTTTCTTTTATGAAATCTCAAGGAAGGGATGTTGATGAATTGATTAATAAAACCGATTATATTAATTTTAAGAAACTGGGATACAAGGGTGATCCCATTATCCACGGCGGTCGTTTTAAAAGACTGCCCATGGGATATGAAAAACACGAATAAATTAGTTGTTTGTTTTGTCTTAAAGCCTGATATACCAGCAAATTTTACCTGGTATATCAGGCTTTTTTCTGATATATATTTCCCAATCCATTTCAAGTTCTTGCAGCCCTTTTAACCTTAAGAGAACTCAGATCGTGTTTTGTAAATAAGTTGCACTTATTTTTTTGATACTTATTTTTTGAGAACTGGTTTAAAAAAATAGATTATACATACAAAATATC
>JAQICW010000184.1 GCA_027858355.1 Desulfobacula sp. | reverse complement strand
CATGATATTCAGGGTAAGCTTTTAATAAAGCGCACTAAGCATTCTGAAGATCGTTGCAACTACGAATGGCGCTAATGGCAGGAGTGCATAATTTTATAAAGAATATTTTTATGGCGAAGCACGCTAAGATAAAATCATCACGCAAGATTAGGAGGTTATAGGTATGCAAACTGTTAACGTAAAAAAGGAAGCTCAGAATTTATTAAAATGTTTGCCTGAAGATGCGACATGGGATGATCTGATGTATAAAATATATGTTCGTCAGGCAATTGAAGCTGGTTTAGAAGATAGTAAGGCAGGTAGAACGGTGGATGTGAAAGAGGTCCGTTCCAGATTTGGATTGACAACATGAGAGTACGCTGGACTGATAATGCTCTAAGACACCTTTTGGATATTTATGAATATATTTCGCAAAATTCTCCCTTAAAGGTAAAAGTGACGGACAAATTGGCCGTAAAAAGGCGCAAACGGCTTTGTCGGAAGAGCGCTTTGCGATAAATTGATTGCTGACAGATACCAGGTGCGGGTAGCTGTCAGGAGCGCGGCTCAAATGACGGTTCTGCCTTCAGGGGTTGAAGGGGCTTTATAGCGGGGTCTGACCCCGATATGTTACTGTTTTTACAAAATATATTGCCTGAATCAGGGGTGTCTTTAATGGTGAATGGTGAATTGTGAATGGTGAATGAAGGGCAAAAGCAAGAGCAAAAGCAAGAGCAAAAGCACAAGGGCAAAAGGACGGGCAAAAGCAAGGGGGTCAGGGCTACACTCTTGACAGTTTTGTTTCTTTGATATAGAAGCGCAGCAGATTGTTTGATCATCAAAGGATCGACTATGGCGAGACCATTAAGATTATCAGAAAAAGGGCCCCGAATGGTTTGTTTAAGAAGCAATGTATGACAAAGAAAAATTGAATATTGACAAAAATGCTCTGGAGGGTGAAGAAAGTCTTTCTCCCTGTGCTGAAGATGTTTATCCAGACGCCACTGTAAAGATCAGCCGGGATCAATACAGTATTTTTGAAATAAGACGAATGCTTAAAGATACCAAAGAGCTGATTATTGATCCGGAGTTTCAGCGCAACGCTGTCTGGAAGGTTGAGCAGGAGCGGGAGCTTATAGAAAGCGTGTTGATGGGCATTCCTATTCCCATTATCTATGTCTTTGAAGAGAAAGATGGTAAGAAGCAGGTTGTGGATGGGAGACAGCGGATTCAGGCCAATCCACAAGTCTTCTCAAAAAACTGAGTAAAGCAAAAGTGTTTCAAGAGGCAACCGGCGGCGGGGTAAAGGGGCGGCGAATGCGTGATCGATACATTATTCTCCGCTTTCTGGCCTTTCATCTTTGGCGGAAGAAAATAATTAATTTTAGTTACAAAAGTAACCCTGACGATTTTCTGGCCGAGGTGATGAAAACAATCAACGATTTCACTCCGGACCAGATCCATCAATTAGAGCAGTGGTTTGAACAATCCATGGCCCAAAGCTTTGCCATTCTTGGCGCGGATGGCTTCCGTTTTGAGGCATACAATGTTAACAGGCGGCCCATTAACATGGCGCTTTTTGAAGTATTAGCTCATTTCTTTACTTTAGTGGATATTAAAGTAATGGAGAAAAGCGTTTTGAAAAAAAATCTTGCAAAATTAAAGAGAAAATTTGATGATAGCGGGTACTTTAAGAGCCGCGTGGACAGCACGATTAGTGTCGAATACCGTTTCGGCGAGGTTGAAAAACTGGCCAGGGGAGAGAGGCAATGATTGAGTTAATAGAGATAAAAGATTTTAAATGCATTCATCACGAATTACTTAAGCTTGCACCACTGACAGTATTGGCTGGACCAAATTCTTCCGGTAAATCAACTGTACTCCAAGCAATCCTGCTGGGGGCTTGTGCTCATGCACAGAAAAATCTTGTACAACTGAAAGAAGTTGTAAAGCCTTTTTCCCAGTTCAATGAGGTTTATAACCGTTATTATAATGCTCAGACAGTAGAAATCGTTGTCACTGGCAGGGGGTGGGCCGCTCCGTTGCGTCAAACTTTGCGCGCAGATGCACCCGCCGACTTTCATCCTGTGCAAACAGGGGGATTGGAATATGAATCTTCGCTTTTCTACCTCTGCGCCAACAGGATTGGTCCTGAAGAATTGGCGGAACTGAACCGGGAATTGAAAATCGGTCAAAGCGGGCAATATGCCTTGGGATATTTTGAGCAACGAAAAGACAAACCGATTCATAATGACCTTGTTCGGGACGAAGCCCCAGCGAGAACCTTGAAAGCCCAAATTGCCTGGTGGTTGTCGTTTCTTACCGGCTATGAGATTGGTCCTGTTGTTGAAGAAGTCACTCCGCTTCAGGTCAAGGTCAGCTTCAGCACCCCTGATCTTGAAAATATTTCTCCATTTAACACCGGGGCTGGAACGAGCTATCTACTTAAACTATTGGTGATGTGCCTGTGTGCTAAGCCGGATGATGTGTTGTTGGTGGAAAATCCGGAAATTCATCTGCATCCCGGCGCCCAGTCCAGGCTGGGTTACCTGTTTGCCTTCCTTGCATCCAAGGGGATACAGCTTGTGGTAGAAACCCATTGTGAACATCTGATAAACAGAATTCGCTACGAGGTGTACAAGAAAAAACTCAGGCCGGATGACTGTGTTGTTTATTACAAACCCGATGCACAGAATCCGTTTATTCACATAAACATCAACAGCCGCGGGCATTATACCGACGAATCAGGCGAGGAAATAAATTTTCCCCAAGGTTTTTTTGATTGTTAATAACTGGGCAACGACCAAACGTTTTTTTCAAGAGCTTTTTCCCAGGAAACCGTTGAGTATTCATTGCACGACAAAAATCCCCGGACCGAAAATCAAGGAAATAAAAGCAATCTGCCAACAATGGAAAATGCCTTCTCAGGGAAAATTTAAGAGCCAGTTCCGGGGGTTGCACGACAGGTATTTGGTTATTGATGGGCAGATTGAGATCATTTTGACCAGCGGTATTGATTACCTTTTCAATGATGAAAAAGAATGCACTATAATTGTTCGAAAAGTGGATAGTGATCTTTTGCGATGAATTGACCCTGACCCCCTATGGTTCTCTTGACTGAATTTAACAGACTGGCATTGGCTGATAAATTTGTTTCTTTCCGAGATTGGCTATAACTACAGGATGAGTAATGTTCTGGCTGGTATTGGAAGAGGACAGCAATGACGGGTCATGATATGGACAGGGTTATTGAAATTATCTTAAAGTGTAGAACATGAAAGTGTTTTGTGGATTTAAAGTTTTTATTCTTATATGGAGAATCATGAATGACCAGTTTAGAAGAAAATGTATCTATTTGTCCCAGAGGAGAATCCTTTGCTTTACCAGCTGATGAAGATTATGATCAGGAGTTTCAAAGATTAAAGGAATTGGTTCAAGAACAACGATTATCTTAAGGAAAATTTTGGCAATGTCAGAAATGGAAAGGCGGATATTGCTGCTCTTTAATAAACCTCATCATGGGTTCCTATTGCTAATAGAAAAATATCATCAGCGCTGCCTTTTTCCGTTTTCACAAAATCAAATATAATGCGTAGATCGTAGCCTGCGCTGCATGCCCATGACCCTGAAAGTTTCCCTTTAAGCTTATGAGTTTCAAGTTGTGGTGAAAATGGATCAGCAACCAAAAGCCTTAAGGTTTCGGCTATACCATTATCCAGATCTGATCGTTTTCGTAACCACTTTTTGAAAGATTTTGTAAATGCATTACTCCAAATGAGTGTTCTCATTGGGCAATCTCTCGAATAAGGTCATCTACAGTGCCACGCCTGACTTCGCCACTGGCATATTCTTCCCGCGCTTCCTTAATAGTTTGAGCAAGCTGTTCTCTTCGTTCCTCTGTCAAGCGATGTCTGACAATTTCGACAATGGCTTCTCTTTGATCTTCTGGAAAAGATTCTATTATGTCCAAAGCTTCATCAAAGGTTGCAGTTTTCATAATGAATTAACCTCCTCTATTTAAATAGGTCAATTTTATCTGATATTTAGGCTTATGACAAATCATTTCTTCAATGCCGGGTCAGGCTTTCATTATGGGTCAAAGTCTGAACAGGTTCAATTCCTAATACAGGAAACCGAAAGCCCATAATGGGATCTCTTTTAGGGAGCCCACTTCTATGTTGTCTTGTATTATATAAGCGTCATCAAGGTTTTTTATTCAAAGACGGGGTCAGACCCCGATAAATTGCTGTTTTTACAAAAGATATTGCCTGAATCAGGGGCTGAAAAGGTCTTAGAGCGCACTTTTTGATGCCAAAAAGTGGTGTTTAAGGTTTATGCGCAAAGGAATAATATTAGCAGGCGGGTCAGGAACACGGCTTTATCCGTTGACCTATTCTGTCAGTAAACAGCTCATGCCCGTGTATGACAAGCCCATGATT
>JAQICW010000182.1 GCA_027858355.1 Desulfobacula sp. | reverse complement strand
TGGCTTTCTTATGTTCAAGAACATTTTCAGCGCTGTATCGAAAATTTTTAAGTTTTCCAGGAGAGGAGTAGGCTTGTAGGGATTCAAAAAAATCTTTCGCTTTATTCAAAGCGTCAACCTGAATGCTTGCACCTGTGACATTTAAAATATCAAGTCCCCAAAAAGAAATCCCCTCACGGATGGACTGTTGGCTCATTACAATTCGTTTAATAAATTTACCGACCGATTGTTGAAGATTTTGGACAGGTTCATCTTTACCTTGGGTAATTAGTTGCGCCATACCAGTCGGCAATCCCACTATTTCAAAAAGCGCTTTTAATGCAGGAATGTTCCAGTCTTTGGGTTGTTCAAGATGTTTAAACCTTACAAGATCCTCTAATTTTGTAGCGGCAAGCTGAGGTAAAGAAGTTGCATCGAATTTTTTACCTGGTATGGCAAGGACAATTTCTCCGGCATAAACCAATGTAGCTATAACCACGATCACCCATTCCGGTTCAAGTCTGGATACCCCGGGATTCATGTATTCCAGTCCATGATCATCTTGAATAATTTCATTGCGATTGACTACTTGTCCATGTCCTTTTGCCTTTATGGAATTGAGGATAAAATTGGTATATTTTGATTGGTATGGATCTATTTTATCTCCATCAAGCAGTTCCAGGGCATCAAGAACTTCAGTCGATTGTTTGGTCTGCTTTTGTCCTGCAATACTCCTTAATGCATCCTGAGCGGCCTGGGCACGATTAGCGCCTGTAATCAATATGGAAAATAAAGGATAGTCCGGCGCCTGATTTTCAAAATGCGGTGCCAGGCAAATCCCTGATATGGTATTTACAAGATCTCGAAAGTTAATGGTTTCATTGGGAGATAATCCGGATAGATCACGAATTGATTTGCCTTGAGCCCATTTGGTCATCGGTTTTGAGCGACCTTGATACGTCACTTCAAAAGCATCTGCCATGTTTTTTTGTAACCATTGGACTAATTTTCTAAGAAATCCGTTTGCCTTTGATTCATATATGGCTTTAGCGTGGCCTGATGAAGTTGAAGCTAAATCAAGAGCAGCGGCGTAACTTTTTAATGATGTTTTGAATTCATCATCCGTCTTTTTTAATTTAAAAAACAATTCATCACTTTGTTTTTCATCTTTAAACCTCGGTGGATCGTTCGGCTGAATAAAATATAGATAAAAGTCCCTTTGAGGCAAAACAGTTGACCGTTCATTTGGTGCACCAAAAAATAAATAACCGGTACGAGCTGCTTTATGTTCCTGCCATGTTAATTCATGCTGCCAAATTTTATATCCGGTTATATATGTTGCATCCTGGCATTCCATGACACGTTTGAGCGCTTCATAATAAAAACGATCAAGTTGAGAATCACCAAGAGTATCTGCCCGATTATCAATGAGTGCATCAAAATCATCTGTTTTTTTCAAATCCAGAAAATATTGTTGATTGTCTGCCTGAAAAGAAATGAATTGACCGCTGACAGTTTTATGAATTTCACGCAAAACAGTTTCTACATGGGTTTGCATATCTTTATCAGCCTCATCCCCTCCTAATTCAGCAACAAGTGGATCAAAAAGACATAATCGATCCTTGAGTTCTTCAGCAGTAGCCCCCATGGGTGCATATATGTCCCCTGTTGTTAGTCGATGGACAGAAAGAGCATGGATAAGACGTATTGCCATGGGTTTATATTGTTTACGAGTGATTGCATTATTAATACGGGATTCCAATACTTGGCTGCAGTCCATTACTGCCCGAATTTCGGGAATGGACCTGAAAGATGCATTTTGATTGAGTGTATTCCAATAGGAATCAAACGCTATCAGGCCTGGCTCTTTCAGGGGAACCTCTTTATCAAGAATATTTTTTATGCCAAGGGAAAGTGTTTTTAAAACCTCTCTTTTTTCAACTACAGTTACTCTTTCAACTGTATCTATATAGTCAGGGTGTACTGGGAACAGGCGAACAAACTCATCAAGCCTTTCATTCATATTGCCATAATATTTTGTAAAAGGTGCAAGGTAATCATGAATCAGAGATTGTTGTTCAGCAGTTTTTTTCAGGAGTCGTTCTGCCACTACAAATTTGACATCATTTCGAACAATTAAAATTTGTTCAAAACGATCCTTCACCCTTCGGATACTGTCTGCAACAAAAGCAAAAGCAGGGCTGTCAAAAATTGCTTCCTGCACTCCGGCCATAAATCTGAAACGAAGATCTTTACAAACTTCACCCACTTCACGAAGAAAATTCAAATCAAGAATTATTTCATGGTCTTTTCGGGTTTTCAGAAAATCAAGTATTTCGTCAACCACAAGGAATAGACCCTGATCAGGAAATACCTGACCAAATTTTGTCATCATGTCTTCAAAAGCGCCTTTATGGTTGGTAATTGAGCTTGCATCGGGAAATACGTATTCAACTCCAAGGTTATCCAAATTTTCTTCGAGTTCAGCAACGAGTATGTCACGAAGAGACATTGTGGAAGCCCCGATTTCAGTACGTATAACCTTAAACCGTCCTGCAATTTTCACAGCTTCTTCTTTAACTTTATGATGATTTAGAGAATCCAACAAAGATGCATCAGCTGCGATACTTGAAATCACAGACATCAAATGAGATTTACCAGTACCATAATTACCAACTACAAGGAGGCCTTTATTATCAAGGGGTTGATCAAACTGGATTTGTGGAATAGCGAGTTGGATCATCCTTTCAGCCATCTCATCCGAAATTACATATGTTTTGACGAGTTGTTGAGCTGATTTGGATTTATCAGCATCACGCAGTTGGACAATTGTTTCAATGGGATCAAATTGTATAAGGTCTCTGTATTTCATGCCTGCCCTGCCTCTCTTATATTTTTTCAAAATTAATTGTTGTAGTTCTATCCATACTCACAATAATTGTATCTTCAGAATCATAAACCCTATATTCTGGATGATCCGGATTTGCATAGATAAGTTTATTTTTTTTGTATTTCCCATTCCAGGAAGCAACAATTAAATGGTTCCTTGATAACCCTTTTAAAAGTTTTAAAGGATCTTGCTTGAGACCCTTATCAAAAAGTATTTCAATATTATCAAGAAATACAATTGGTTCCACTTCTTCTATGATGGTTGAAATTAATCCTGGCAGTCTCAACACTCTTTGTTTTTCAGTTAACTCAAGCAACTCAAAGGAAAGCGCAAGGTTTAAATTGATTACCTTTCCACCAAGTTCTTTTGCCGCATCTAAAAGTACAGCAGTTTTACCTGAACCGCTTTCTCCAACTACCAACACTAATTTGTTATACAACTCTTCAGCAGTTGGAATTATTTTTTTTATTTGATTTTGTATCGATTCAACCATACTTTCTTCCTAATTATCTGAATCAAACGGTAATGTTCTATTATAAACTTTGGGGTCAGTATGTTGATTAACGCACTTATTCTATCATTTTCCTTTTTAAAGGTTTTATCGACACGAAGTTTTTCTCTGAAAATAGCAACTCGTCTGCTAACGGATGTGTACGACAGACTGAATAGTTCTGATATCTCCTAATTTGTAAAACGTCCTGTTTGCCACAAAAAATATATCATCAAAGCGATCTGACATTTCACCCATAATGCGAATAAAACAGTTCCGGTCCTCATCGTCCCAAAATATATCCTTTTGTTCGTTCCCCCGTGAAAGAACGTGATACAGAGCACCTTTAAATTCAATTCTCCATGGTCTCGACATGTTTTTTTAATAGCATCTACGTAAACAGATGTTAAACTAATGTGCTAATCAAGACGTGACACCAAAGTCCACTACTATTAACATAAAAAAGATTTTCCTGTATTTTTCAGTGTATGGTCATCACGCATATAGTTGGGCTTACTGCTGTTTCGTTTAATAGCATCAAAGCCTTCAGAATCATAGGGTTCAATTTCATATCCAGGAGCCTGATCAGTTTTGGTTGCTTGACAGAGAACTATATGTCTTTCAAGCTTTGCTATTGAAAAAGATACAAGTTCCTTTAAAAAACCAAATGCGTGCCGCATTTGATGAAAGCCGTATTTTTTCAACAGAGCATACCCTTTAATTGCATCTTCTTCTGACTTTTCATTTGGCTTTCCCTTATTTGTTGTGCAAGC
>JAQICW010000118.1 GCA_027858355.1 Desulfobacula sp. | reverse complement strand
ACCTGATCCTTGATCATATCCAATATATTTTTGTCAATTCCTCGCACATGCTCAAGATTGATGTTAATGGCCCCCGTACGGGTATGGGTTTCATGACCTTCAATAACAGTGGCAGCACTTGGTGTCCCAATAATATCAGAGGAGACATTCTGTTTATCCGAATAAATCAGATATCCGTTTGTATTGGTTTTTGTGGCATTTTCATAAATTAAGTTGATCATGTCCCTTCGAATGGGTTTTTTATTCAGTTCTTCCTGAAAATTCATCACCAGAATAATCAAAGATCCAGTGGCTGTAGGGATGCGGACGGACTCTGCAATAAATCCTATGGTTGCCATTTCCGGAATAACCAGTTGTAATGCTTTTGCAGCTCCCGTTGTGGTCAGAATAATGTTATTCATGATGGACCTGCTTTTTCTTAAGTCTTTGGCAAAAGGCTTAGGCAACCGGTCCAGGACCTGCTGTGATCCTGTGGCAGCATGCACTGTTGCCATGGATGCAGAAAGGATTCTTTCAATACCAAAATAATCGATTAAGGGTTTGATCATATGGGACAGGCATGTGGTTGTGCAGGATGCATTGGAAATAATATTATGCTTTATTGGATCATAGTCTCCATCATTGATCCCCATGACGGTTGTCACTGCATCTTCGGGCATTGCCGCCCCCTCTTTGAGTTTAAAGGGAGCTGAAGCAATCACTTTTTGGACACCTGCTTCAATATGACCCCTGATAGAGCCTTTTGAAGTATCCGCTCCAAGGGAAGGATCCAGAAACTGACCAGTTGTATCCACTACAATTCTGGCATTATGCTGTGCCCATTCAATATCTTTTGGATTTCTGTGCTCTCTTAATATCTTTACTTTTACGCCATTCACATGCAAAGAACCCGCAGCTTCATCCACATCGCTGATAACCGACTTTGCCTGATATCCCTTAAGAAACGCTTCCAGTCGTCCATAAGTGGTATCTCTTTCTATATAATGTATAATGTCTTGAAATGACTTTCCTACTTCCCGGCCTACATTGATAATAATCGTATCAAAATACTTTCTGCCGGCATGATGCCACAAAGACAGCTTTCCTATTCTCCCGAGTCCGTTAATTCCAAGTGTCATAGAATCTTTTGTATTCATCTATTCCCTTTTTGAATATTTTTTAGTTAATTGATTTTTATTGCGCCTTTGTACACTGATCCTTTTTGACCGTTAATACTTATATAATCACCAGAGACCATTTTAACCCCATTGAGCATACACTCTTTTTTGTGTTCATTGCAAACAAGATTTTCACAGCCCACCAGACAGGTTTTATTAAGATTGTATGCCACCACAGCCGCATGGCAAGTGAGCCCCCCCTTTGCAGTCAGAATTCCGTCTGCTGCATCAATTTCCAGGATATCATCCGGAACAGTATCATTTCTCAATACAATTAATGGGGTATCAGGATCACTCTTTCTGAAGACGTCGATTTCTTCCAGAGTAAAAACGATTCTGCCACTCATGGCGCCACCGCTGACCCCGATCCCCTGACCCAGATATGCCTTGTCAAGGATTTCCGGGCTCACATCAAAATCTACAATCTTTTTTCTGTCCCTCAAGGACATTTCCCTTGCCTGAAGGATAAAAAGATTTTTTTTGGTTTCGCCTTCAAAGGTGAACTCGATTTCCTGGGGGTTCCATCCCTCTCCATAAACCAGGCTATGCATTAGTTTTATCAATTGCAAATATATATCAGGGAAACTTTCTTCAAGGCTTATTTTTGAATCCCGTTCTTCCAAATCACGTTGGACTTCTGAAATGGGAAGGGTTTTTACAAGCCCTGATACAACATCTTCTCCCTGGTTGCCAATGGTAAAATCCCCCCAAAGCCGTATCGTATCGCCCGGAAGCCTGGGGCTATGGCTGAACACCACACCTGATCCCGACTGCCTGGACAGGTTTCCAAACACCATGGATTGAATCGTAACAGCAGTGCCCCAGTCATCCGATATCCCCATAATCCGCCTGTAATCCTTTCCCCTTTTGGATTCCCAGGAGGAAAAAACCTGATCAATGGCCAGAAATAACTGGTCTATGGGAGATTCCATTAAATCAATCCCGGAGTCCAGTAACAATTGTTTATAGGCAAGGGCAACGGTCTTCATCTGATCGCCGGAGAAATATCGTTTGAATTCAATACCAGACCCTTGTTTTTTTGAATAAATGATATGGTCAAACGCATCTCTTTTAATTCCAAAAGCCATCCCATATCCTTGAATGAACCTGCGATAGCAGTCCCAGGCAAACCATGGATTATTGCTTGTCTTTGCAATACTTGCCGCGATTTCCTCATTAATCCCCACATTTAAAAATGAATCCAGCATGCCGGGCTGTGAAATGGAAGAACCGCTCCTGACCGACAACAGCAAGGGGTTTTCAGGATCACCAAAGTTTTTGCCGGTCCGCTTTTCCAGGTTGGCCACCATATTTGCCACGGACTGCTTGAAATTGATGTTGGCCGGCTTGTAATTATTGATGATTTCACGACATTTAAAGACTTCTGTGGTAATAATAAATCCTTCCGGAACAGCCGCACCTATTTTTTTTAATTTGATCAGGTTTAATCCCTTATTCCCTAAGAATATAATATTATTGCCAATGGGATCTGAACTGCCGACTTCAATGACAGAGCATTTGGGATCATAATTTAACAGTCGGCTTAAATGGATTTGCGACAGCTTTTCAGACTGTTGAAACAGGGTGTGTAATATCCGGTTTAAGAAGACATCCATCTGCTGAAGTCCAAGGGAGGTTGCAATCCGATCCCTGAAAAAGATCTCGGCAACCCTCTGGTCCAGTTTAGATTGCTGTTTTTCAGATCCGTTGGGCAGATATTTTTTAAGGACCTTTTTCTTTCCTATCCTGGCTTCTATCTGAGATAAATTGCTGGAATGGATATTATTGAAATGATCATTAATGATATCGGCAACCGCCCTTATAAACCCCTTAAAAATATCCAGGTACTGGGTAAATGTACAGGTTCTGATGCCCATGGAAAATTTTAAAAAATCCATCTGTACATCTAGCTGGTTGGATGAAATTCCATCCTGATCCAAAGCCATCCTGAACAGGTTCAGGATATCGTAAATCCGTTCAAACGTAGACTTGGTGATCACCTGAAGATCAATGCTGTTGATCAATTCTTCAAATAACACGTTCAGGATATTTTCAACTCTAAGGGTTAAGCCCAGGGCATCAAATTTTGCTTCATTGTAAGTTCCGTACATGGAAGGAATATCAACGGCAAAATGACGTTTATGATAAATGGCTTCATTGGCCTCATAAATTTTGTCTGAAAGAATAATTTCTTTAAGCTCATTCATGTAGGCAATAAGAGAGAGGATTTTATTCTCCAGATTTTTTTCTTCAAGTGCTAAAAGAAGCCCCTTGGTATCCGGCAGGTTTTCACAATTAAACGAAGATAGATATTTTTTCAATTCCAGGTTATCAATCCGGTATTTCTGGTTTAAGAGCCTGTAGAATTCAAAGATCATTTTCATCCTTGACCGGTCCAGATCCGCAACACCATCTACGTTGTCAATTAAATTATTTACCGCCTCCTGGGTATAGATCAGATAGTCTTTTGGAAGGGATATGCCCTTTGATTCAATGGAATTGAGAATAATTTTGGGCCCGTCAATAAATGGGCCTGATGATTCAATTTCACTATAAAGGGATGGAGAAACGTAGGGCCTGAGTTTTTTTTTGTTCCCCGTCTTCCAGAAGAGAATCACTTCTCGGATAAAATCTACGATCCGGCTTGAGCTTTCAACATGGCATTGCTTCCTTAAAAAATGAATTAACCTGTCTTTTCGCTGGCAGGATTCATCCAGCTGGGTGGAAATATCCCGGAGTTGTCCCTCTGCCCCGATTTCATTGAAAAAGGCCGGTAATAATCGTGACATCTGCTTTACCAGATTAAAAACCGGTGCAATATCTGAGTTCAAAAATTTTGTAATATCCCTTGGGAACAAATCCGTATCTTTAATAAAGACACCACCAATAGCCAAAGAGATGATCAAGGCAGATAAAAGTCTTCTCGATTTTTTGGGATGTTGACCGATGAGGTCGAGGAATACCCGGATATTTTTAACATGGGCTGTATTGTTTTTTATCTGAAAGTCTTCACCTGTCCCCTCAACCATTGGAAACTGAAACCCATGATCAACGGCCCTGTCTATAAAATGATTGATAAGTTCATTTTTAGAGGTTTTATAAACAGACTCCCCGATTTTATGTATGCAATCCAGAACGGTTTCAGGGTATTTGCCCTTATGTTCTTTGAGCAGCGAAAATGCCTGGTTGACGATATTAATATCTTTTTTAAAATCTTCATCACCGATCAGGTGGGTGAGTGTGGTGTTAATATCCCGCAGGGCCTGAACATGGATAGTATATAATCCAGGAATATGAATAATATAAAAAAGAAAAGTCAGTTTCAGGTGGAAGCCTTTTATATCATCACCATTTTCCATCATTATTTTTTGAGGCACTGCCCAGATCCGGCTGACAAAATCCTGGTAGCTTACAAGATTTGTTAATTTTTGTGTTGCATGGCGTGGCTCTTGATTCAGGGTTTGAATAATATTTTCAAGGTTTTTTCGCCACTTCAATATATTTTTATGGGATACCTCTTTTAATATGTTTTGTACCTTATCATCAAGTTGATTTACATCAATACTCTGCCCAATCCAGGACATGGGGTCTTCCTGTTTCAACCAGTAATCAAAGGAAGAATCATAAAATTTCACCAGGAACCGGTTTAATGATTTAAAAATCGCTTCATCATTCTTAATGCAGCTTAACAGGTTTTTTGCAATTTTATCCGGCTGATAATAGGATCTGACAAAACAATAAAAGTCTTTGTCTTCATAGGATTCAATTTTTTGTAAAGCCTTTTCAATAACTGGCAGGAACCTGACTAACTCATGCTCAGATTCTTTGACAATATGCTGCAATAACAGCATTAAATTATCAGCCGCACCTGTTTTTATCTTTAAGCTTGAATCTGACTCAAAAGATTCCAGAAAAATATCAACAAAAAGATCCAGGGCTTTATCACCTTTTGGATAAACCTTGTACAAATAATAATATTGCAGGGTAAAATGCCTGGCTTCACTGACGATAAATTCCCAGTTTTTATAGGGATGGGATAACTCTTTTAGAAAAATATTCATCCTGTTTAAGATCCCTACATAGGATGAAAAAATATCCAGGAAAACCTGATATTTTGAGTCAATGATAACATCAACTTTTGTATCAGATAAATTCACCTCAAGGGCTGTAGACTTCACAAAGCATCCTTTTTTTATTTGCAATCAGGTTAATTTATTTGCTCAAGCATTGATATTTTACCACTTTGACATGTATTTTCAATGATCTTTATGGATTTTAAATATTTCGTTACCCTGAGGCTGAACTTCAACCAGATTGCAATGGAAAGCACAGGTCTTTCCCATATCCGTAAGCCGCTGGCTGGTCAGCTGGTTAGCCCCGCCACCAGTTGAAAGGCTGTGACAGTGGAGGCCCTCGGCCACTAAAAGTCCGGCCTGGGTGTTGTCTGTCACATGGGCCAGAAAATGGCACTCTCCCCGGTCATTGAACACTCTGACCGGATCACCATTGACTATGCCCCTGGCCTGGGCCGTTTCGGGATGAATCATCACCCTGGCCTGACCGACCCTTTCCCTGATTTCGTCTATCTCGTTAAAGGCCGAGTTAAGAAAAAGGTGATGAGGCGGAGTGATGAACTCCAGTGGGTATCTGTCTTTGCCATCTGGATCCCTTAAAGGTTGCCCGTCGGGAAGAGGGTCAAGACCCTGATCGGCCATTGTCTGAGAAAAGAATTCCACTTTGCCCGATGGCGTAGCAAATCCATCGGCATAGGGGTTGGACGGTATGTTCAACCTTACAGCTTGGCCGGACTTCAACATCTCAGAATCTACCCCTTCCATATAAGGCGATTTTTCAAATAAAAAATTTTCAATGAACTCCATCTCGTTAAGGGAAAAGACGTCTTCCTTAAAACCAAGACGGGCTGCAAGTCCCTGGAAGATCGTCAAAGTGGAACGGCTCTGTCCTACCGGAGGAATTACGGGCCTGGCCATTTGAATATAATTGTGACCATATGACCTGTAAAGATCGGTTATTTCCAGAAAACTGGCTCCCGGCAGAATAATATCCGCATAGCGGCTGGTATCGGTCTGGAACATTTCCTGGACAACGACAAACAGATCCTCCCGGGCCAATCCCTTTAATACATCCTGGGACTGTGGCGCGACCACGGCCGGGTTGGATAGATAGACATACAGCATTTTGATGGGCGGATTGGTAAGGGTGGTAAGGGCCTTGCCAAGTTCGACCATGTTGACGGTCCGGATGCCGGGCGGGCGAAGATCCGGACGTGTTAAACTCCTTAAATCAGAGGGTGCGCCGCCCAGAGAGCGGGTGATTCCTCCACCCGGTTTATTAAAAGCGCCAACCAGGGCAGGCAAAAGGGCAATGGTCCTCATGGCCATGCCGCCTTTAAGCTGGCGGGCCGGTCCCCATCCGGTTCTGATGTAGGGTGATCTTGCCCTGCCATAACCCTGGGCCAGACGGACTATCATTTCCTCGGGCACACCACAGATATAGGCTGCCCGGGCTGGCGGGTATTCTTTTGCCCTGATCTTTAATTTTTCAAAGCCGATTGTGTTTTGGGCGATGAAATCATGATCCATCATATCCTGGTCGATTATCACCTGCATCATGGATAAGGCCAGGGCAGCATCCGTGCCAGGCTTGATCATCAAGTGCAGGTCGGCCCTTTGAGCTGTCCGGTTGCGGTAGGGATCAATAACGATCAGATTGGCTCCGGCCTTCTGAGCCTTGCTGAAATAGGGCCAGGCATGAACGTTGGTGGTCAGGGTGTTGCTGCCCCAGATAATTATGTAATCTGATTGTAAAGCTGCTTGGATTTCAGTGCTGGGTCCTTTGCCGAGGCTGGCTTCATATCCGGCAGTAGCGGCCGGACCGCAGATTGTATAGTCCAGACCGCTGGCCCCTAACCGATTAAAAAAAGCGTGTCCCGCGTTACGGTGTACAAGACCCATGTGCCCGGCATATGAATATGGCAAGATGGCTTCAGAGCCGAATTCAGAGGATACAGACTTCATCCGGTAAGCCACTTCATCCAGGGCCTCATTCCAGCCTATGGGTTCAAATTTGCCGGCACCCTTGGGGCCGGTCCGTTTAAGTGGCGTAGTGATGCGTTTAAACGAATGGATGTGCTCGGGAAAGTGGGAGGCTTTTTTGCAGATAAAGCCGGCCGTGAAAGGATGATCCGGATCACCCTTAACTGCTACAATCTGACCATTCTCGACCTTGACCAACAGGCCGCAGGTGTCAGGGCAATCCTT
>JAQICW010000083.1 GCA_027858355.1 Desulfobacula sp. | reverse complement strand
TCCATGGGAACTCCAGAAAGGAATATTCTTATTATCTTTGCCCTGACCGCCAATTTGAATGACATACATTTGTTGAAAACAGGACAGCATGACATGGATAAGACTGGAAGGGTGAAAGACTTGATTGATACGGCAAAAATTGATATTAGTTTCAGGACAGGAATGGAAATGGGAACAGCATTGATAGGTCCTTTGGGAAGCCGGAAAAGAAAAATAGTCACTGCCATCGGTAAGGCCGTCAATATTGCATCCAGACTTGAAAGCAGTGGCAGAAAGGACGGAATTCACATCAGTGGGATGATAATGACCATATTAAAAGATGCCTGTATAACAAGGGATACCAGAACCATCTGGCGGGTCATTTGTAAACCAAATAATCTTGAAGAATCTGACAACCCAGGCAACTTGAGTTTTTTTGATTGCTATAAGAAAATGTTTGGACTTGAGAAAAATATAATTACCCAAAGGACAAATGTTTCCTATAAAGAGTTTTCAAAAGACATTACCTATTGGATCAAATGCATACCTGATAAGGCTTAACCTGAAGGTCAGAACTAAGATGGATTTATATGATGGAATAAAATATAATATAAAAGGGGTGATGCTGGCTTTAAAAACCCCAAAATTGTTGATGCTCGGGATATTGCGGTTTGTCATTGTTTTGTTTTTTACCCTTGTTTTATCCGGCCTTGTTTTATACTGGCACGATGAAATTTTATTAATCATCTGGAAAATGCCGGAATCAGGCTGGTTGATATTTGTATGGAAGGCAGTTTCATGGCTTTTATCCATTTTTCTTGCTGCTATTGCCATGGTTCTTGCTTATTTGATTGCCCAGTTATTTTTCTGTGTTTTCATCATGGATTACATGTCAAGAATCACTGAAAAAATTATATTGGGCAAAGAAGTGCCATTTGAGCAGGGGTCATGGATTAGCTTTTTTATATATCTGGTTAAACAGGAAATACCAAGGGCAGTTATTCCTGTGCTGATTTCTCTGGTTATTATGGTGCTGGGATTGCTGACCCCCGTAAGTCCGATTATCATTGTCATCTCTTCTGTTGCAGCTGTGGTATTTCTGGCCTGGGACAACACAGACCTGGTACCGGCAAGAAGGATGGAACCCTTTAATATAAGGATAAAATTTTTAAGGGAACATTTAATGTTTCACATGGGTTTTGGGCTGCTTTTTCTAATACCTGGACTAAATATACTGTTTTTATCTTTTGCTCCTGTGGGGGCAACCATTTATTACCTGGAAAAAGAACATTGATTTATTAAAGAGGTAAGAGTCATGGATGTTGTTTGCAAACAATATAGTGATTTGTTGACGGAGAAGAAAGTGGAAGCAATGTCCAAAGAGGAGGAAATCATTGTCTGCGCTTTTTGCAATCATCATATCACAGAGCCATCTAAGCAGATTATCGTAAATAATTCATTTCACCATGTTTTTGCAAATCCCCATGGCCTTATCTTTGAGATAGGGTGTTTTAGCGATGCAAAAGGTTGTGTGGCAAGTTCAATCGCTTCATGCGAATTTTCATGGTTTCTTGGATTTTCATGGAAAATAGGTGCCTGTAATGAGTGTTCAACCCATTTGGGTTGGATTTTTTCGTCAGAAGCAGACCGGTTTTATGGACTTATTCTCAAAAAATTAATCTTTCCTTAACCTGAAGGTCACACGTAAAAACCGTTTGACAATTTTTTATATTATTCTATAATTAAACTAATCTGACTATCGTTTCTGAATCTGTACGAATAATCTGATTTCAAATCTATCTCTATCTCTATTTCAATTTTTAAACCTTATTACAGGAGGGTAACCCATGAGTGAGAGCGTATACAAAATTATTGACCTTGTAGGGAGCAGTACAAAATCCTGGGAAGATGCTGCCACCAGTGCCATTGATCGTGCATCACAATCATTAAGAGATTTAAGAATCGCAGAAGTGATGAAACTTGATATTAAAATCGAGAAAGGAAAGCCTGCGCAATTCAGAACAAATTTAAGGCTTTCCTTTAAATATCAAGATTAAAAAGACAAAACCGGGAAAATTGTGAGGTTGGAAATTTGTGTTTTAAATTGGAAATTCAAAATTTAGATTTCAAAATTTCAACTTTACAATTTTCCTGCTAACAATGGAGGAAAAAATGCAGAATGCAAAAAGTGTTTACGCAAAACGATCTCCTGTAGATCGCAGGTCCCCGGTGGACAGACGAATCCTTGATATGGGGCCTGGATATCCAGGAAGCGAAAACAGAAAAAAAATTAAACTTAAAGGTCGAAGAAAAGGGTGGGAAGACCGATATGGCTGGGAGAGAATCAGCAAATGGAGCAGTTCTCCGATTTATTTTGATTTACCATAATTATTGCCTGCTAGTTTGAACGTCAATTTCTGTATCTGAATTTCTAAATTAATTAAATTTTGTTGAAAAAGATCATTTCATTCTATTACGCTAGACAACGTAAAATGTTAATGAATTTTCTCGTCCTCATGATTTTCATTGTTTTTGGCCCTTCATTCATGCTAAACAAATCGGAAAAACAAGCGCGGGTACACCGCGGGGATTAAGAAAATTGGCAGCCCCCAGGGCGCGAACTTATTTTCAATACTGACAGGATAACAATAAGGGATTATTATGAAAGTTCTTGTTACCGGAGCAGCAGGGTTTATCGGATTTAATTTAACAGCCCGCCTCCTTAGAGAGGGTGTAAACGTCTGTGGAATTGATAATTTAAACGATTACTATGATGTAAACCTTAAAAAGACAAGGCTTTCCATTATTGGAAAAGACCCAAAATTTGAGTTCTTGCTGAATGATTTGTCTGACAGGGAAAAAATAAAACAATTGTTTGAAACCCATCAATTTGATTATGTTATAAACCTAGCTGCCCAGGCAGGGGTCCGTTACAGCATTGAAAACCCGGCATCTTATATTGACAGTAATCTGGTCGGGTTTGGCAATATTCTTGAAGGTTGCCGACATTCAGGTGTCAAGCACCTGGTCTATGCCTCCAGCAGTTCTGTTTATGGGCTGAATACAAATATGCCGTTTTCTGTCAGGCATAATGTGGATCATCCCATCAGCCTCTATGCAGCATCTAAAAAAGCCAATGAATTAATGGCCCATACCTATAGCTATTTATACAATCTTCCCACAACAGGACTAAGATTTTTTACTGTTTATGGTCCCTGGGGAAGGCCGGATATGGCGCTTTTTCTTTTTACTAAGGCCATTTTGAACAATGAGCCCATTAAAGTATTTAATAATGGGGATATGCAGAGGGATTTTACCTATATTGATGATATTGTAGAAGGCGTTGTCAGAGTAATGAACACTATTCCAACTGCAGATCCAGACTGGACATCTGACACACCCAACCCGTCGAGTTCTTGTGTTCCCTACAAACTCTATAATATCGGCAACAATCAGCCCGTTGCCCTGATGGCATTTATTGAAGCCATTGAAAAGGCCATCGGAAAAAAAGCTGTTAAAGAATATTTGCCTTTACAGGCAGGCGATGTTCCTGCAACTTATGCCGATGTCAATGACCTGATAAAAGATACAGGCTTTAAGCCCGCAACCCCCATAGTTGAGGGAATAAATAATTTTGTTAAATGGTATAAAGAATATTATCAATAGCGGAGACAGGTTTCTATGGATGACAGTACAAATATTGCAGTTATCGGGCTGGGTTATGTTGGTTTGCCGCTGGCCGTTCATTTTGGTACAAAATTTCATACAATAGGTTTTGATCTGAAAGACAGTATTATTGCAAACTGTAAAAAATTTGAAGATCCCACAGGCGAAGTTTCAAAAAAAGAGTTTGAAAAAGCCAAATTTTTTTATCCCACATCTGATCCCAGGAAAATTTCAGATGCAGATTATATCATTGTGGCAGTGCCCACGCCAATAGACAAAGCCAGACGTCCTGATTTGAAATATATGGAAAGTTCTTCCACCACGGTGGGTCAATATATGAAAAAGGATGTTATCGTGATTTTTGAATCAACTGTCTATCCCGGTGTTACAGAAGATGTCTGTGTCCCGATTTTGGAAAAAATGTCTGAATTACAATGGAAAAAAGATTTTCATGTAGGATACTCTCCGGAACGAATTAATCCAGGGGATAAGGAACATACCCTGCCAAAAATTGTAAAAGTGGTTTCAGGAGATGATGAAAAAACCTGTGATAAGGTGGCAAAGCTTTATGAAACTATTATTGTGGCAGGAACCCACAGAACAAAAACCATAAAAGAAGCAGAAGCTGCCAAAGTGATTGAAAATACGCAAAGAGATTTAAATATTGCGTTAATGAATGAACTGGCACTTATTTTTGATAAATTAGATATTGATACAAAAAATGTGTTGGACGCAGCTGGTTCCAAGTGGAATTTCCTTCCCTTTAAACCCGGACTTGTAGGCGGCCACTGTATTGGTGTTGATCCATATTATTTAACCTTTAAGGCAGAATCAGAAGGGTATCATCCCCAGATCATTTTATCCGGCCGAAGAATCAATGATAATATGGGACGGTTTGTGGTTGAAAAAACCATTAAAATGATGATTAACCAGGGGTTTAATATCAAGGATTCAAAAGTCGGGGTTCTGGGTCTGACCTTTAAAGAAGACTGCCCGGATCTGAGAAATACCAGAGTGGTTGATATAATTGAAGAACTTTATTCCTATGGAACAAAAGTCCTGGTTCATGATGCGATTTCCGATCCAGAAGAGGCTTTGTCATATTATGATATAAATCTATGCAAATGGGAGGATCTCAAAGATCTTTCAGCTCTCATTCATGCAGTACCCCAGAAAGAGTATCTGGATAAAAACCTTTCTGAATTTAAAGATATGCTTCTTTCAAATGGCTGTTTGATTGACGTGAAATCAGTGTTTGATCCAGAAGAAGCAAAAGAATTGGAGATTAATTTCTGGCGGTTGTAAAGGTTATGGGACATACAATACAAATTATTTTAAACATATAAAAGGTAATGTTCAATGAAACTGACGATTATTGGAACCGGCTATGTAGGACTTGTTACAGGGGCATGTTTTGCAGAAATGGGAAGTATAGTGACCTGCGTTGATATAGACCGGACAAAAATAGAAAACTTGAAAAACGGCATACTTCCCATTTATGAACCCGGACTTGAAAACCTTGTCATACAAAATTATAAGGAAGGAACCTTAAAATTTTCCACAAGACTTGAACAGGCTGCAGAAGATTCCAATATTTTCTTTATTGCAGTGGGCACACCACCTGGCGAAGATGGATCCGCTGACCTGCAATATGTCTTACAGGTTGCAAAGGAAATAGGTCAGAATATTAATGACTATTCAGTGATTATAGACAAATCAACAGTCCCCGTTGGGACGGCTGATAAAGTTAAATCCACCATCCAGAAAGAACTTTCAAACAGGGGTGTCAATGTTGAGTTTGATGTGGTCAGCAATCCTGAATTTTTAAAGGAAGGAGCTGCTGTAAGTGATTTTCTCAAACCGGATCGAATTATTATCGGGGTTGATTCCCAGCGTGCTGCCGAGCAAATGAAACGGCTTTATGCCCCGTTTTCACGGAACAGGGAAAAGATTATATCCATGAATGTCCGTGATGCAGAAATGACCAAATATGCTGCAAATTCAATGCTGGCAACCAAAATATCTTTTATGAATGAAATATCCAATATCTGTGAAAGACTGGGCGTGGATGTTGAAAATGTCAGAAAAGGAATCGGGTCTGACTCAAGGATCGGATATTCGTTTATTTATCCAGGATGCGGTTATGGGGGATCATGCTTTCCAAAAGATGTCAAGGCGCTGATTAAAACAAGTAAAGATACTGGTTTTGAACCAGAACTGCTCGATGCTGTGGAAAAGAGAAATAATTTCCAAAAACAGGTATTGTCAGATAAAATCATTAAAAAATTTGGAAAGGATCTTTCCGATAAAACCTTTTGCATGTGGGGCCTTTCTTTTAAACCAGGCACAGATGATATGAGAGAATCTTCATCATCTGTGATCCTCAAAGAATTGATGGATTCAGGAGCCATAGTCAAAGCTTTTGATCCCGTTGCCATGGATCAGGCACGCAAAGAGTTGCCTGAAAATTGGTTTACAGAGGGCCGGCTGAAATTAGCGGCCAACCAGTACAAAGCAATTGAAAATACAGACGCATTAATCCTGGTCACAGAATGGAAGACTTTTCGCCAGCCTGACTTTAAGCTCATGGCAGATACCATGAGGCAAAGAATTATATTTGATGGGAGAAACCAATATGACCCGGTCGAAGTCAGAGAAGCAGGATTTGAATACCACGGTATTGGAAGAGAAAACGTGTAAACCAAGGGGATAGATTTTAAATCTGTCCCCAGTTAATGCTGTTTTTACGCAAGCGACCTTGAAACAATCTCATAAACATTTTTAGAAAGAGTTTGGGTGGATAAAATCCGTTCAAGCTCTTTTTGCATTAAAGTCTTTCTATCATCGTCATATTTTTTCCAGAGATTAAAACACGAAGACAGCCTGGCTGCAATCTGGTGGTTGATTTTATCCAATAAAATAATCTGGTCTGCAATAAACCTGTATCCGCCCCCGTCTATTTGATGAAAGTTGATTGGGTTCTGCAGGGCAAAAACGTAAATCAGGGATCTGACCTTATTTGGATTTTTAATGGAAAAATCCAAATGCCGGGTAAGGGCTGTGACATTTTCCAAAGTATCGGGAAGAGGGGACCCTGCCTGAACAGCAAACCACTTATCCAGAACAAGCTTGTCATGCTGCCATTTGGCATGAAATTTTTCAACAGCTTTTTGTTTTTTATCTGGATCAATCCCTGCAAGGATTTTAAACCCGGCCAGTTCATCTGTCATGTTATCGGCAGATTCATAATGGCCACAGATAAGCTTGGTTGTGCCTGATTCTTTTAAGCTGCCCAGGTATGACAAACATAAGTTTTTCAAAGCTCGGTCTGCCATTATCTCATGGGGTACCATTGTATCATGGGATTTGCTCAAAGGATTTGATTGAGAGTAAATATCAATAACATCCATGAACTGATCTTTCAGTTGGGCTGCAATGTATTGCTTTAAAAACAGCCTTGCCTTGTGGATGGCATTGACATCAACAAGATCAAAATGATCTTTGATTTCAGTTTCCATTGGCAAAGACAGGGCCTTTGCTAAAAATGCACGATCCAGGGTCTGGTCCTTCAGCGCTTTTTTAAACGCCACCAGCAATCCTTTGGAAACAGATAATTCTTTTCCGGTTTGAATGGCATGGATTATTTGTTTAATTTCTTTAATAAACAGGGTTTGTGCAGCATCCCATCGGCTTAATTCATCTGTATCATTAGCCATGAGAAAAGAAAGTTCCCCATCCGTAAAATCGGTTTGAATCTTTACAGGTGCAGAAAACTGTCGGAATATGGAAGGAAGGCTGTTTTCCGGGATGTTTTTAAAAATAAATGTTTCTTTTTCTTCCCGAAGCTCAAGCAGTATTTTGTCAGCAGGTGTTATATCTTTCCCTTGAGCATTCAGGATACCAAAGCTGATCGGAATATGAAGCGGCTTTTTGATCTCCTGGTTTCTGTCCGGCAGGGTCTTTTGCTGAAAGGTGATTTCAAGTTGTCTGGATTCAGGTCGATAGACTCTGGTCATGGTGATAGTTGGCGTGCCGGATTGAAAATACCACAGCTTGAATTGCTCAAGATCCTTGCCCGAAGCTTTTTCCATCACCCCGACAAAGTCATCTATACTCACTGCCATCCCGTCAAATGTTTCAAAATAGAGGTCAATGCCTTTTCTGAAATTTTGTTCCCCTATTAATTGATGGATCATTCGGACAAGTTCAGACCCTTTTTCATAAACCGTCATGGTATAAAAATTATCCATTTTGATATAAGAATCCGGCATTACGGGGTGGGTCATGGGACCTTGGTCTTCAGGGAATTGATGTCCCCTTAAGTTCTTTACATTTGAAATTCTCTCAACACTTCTTGAATTTAAGTCTGAAGAAAATTCCTGATCCCTGAACACGGTCAATCCTTCCTTCAGGCTTAACTGGAACCAGTTTTTAAGGGTTACCCTGTTACCCGTCCAGTTGTGGAAATATTCGTGCCCGATAACCCCTTGAATATTAATATAATCTTCATCTGTTGCCGTTGCAGGATCAGCCAGAACATATTTGGAGTTAAAAATATTCAACCCTTTGTTTTCCATGGCCCCTGCATTAAAATCATTTATGGCTACGATCTGATAAAGATCCAGATCATATTCAAGACCGAATCGTTTTTCATCCCATTCCATGGCCTGTTTTAAAGACTTCATGGCATGACCGCATTTATCAATATTTTCTCGTTCAGAATAGATTTTTAAATCAACGCTTCTGCCAGACTTGGTGATAAATTGATCCTCAATATGATCTATATCTCCTGCCACAAGGGCAAACAGATAACTCGGTTTTTTAAACGGGTCTTCCCACCTGACAAAGTGCCGGTTGTTGTCAAGATTACCTGACTTAACCAGATTGCCGTTGGAAAGCAAAACAGGATATTGGGATTTATCAGCAATAATTGTGCAGGAATATTTGGCCATAACATCAGGCTGGTCCGGGAAAGGGGTTATTTTTCGAAATCCCTGGGCTTCGCATTGGGTACACAAAATAGTTCCTGATTTGTATAAACCTTC
Organism: Desulfobacula sp.; assembly: GCA_027858355.1. The sequence goes on along the minus strand of JAQICW010000083.1, from coordinate 628 downwards.
AAGGCTGGTATTTTCATGGGGCCGCAAAAAGTTTGTAACCTCAAGTTCAAATGCATCAGGAGTTCTTGCTATTTTAAACAACCCATCATCAGCCTCATACTCTTCGGGCAGCAGCACCATGCCGCCGGCAATGACTGAAACAATATCAAAGGACCCCTTATCAAAAACAAGGGAAGTGTCCTTATCTGCAACCAGCTTATTTTTTCTTATTTTCAGATGGGAGATAACCTGGGTATGATTTTCTTTAATGTCAAAGGTCAGATCTGCCTGATCAACAAAAAATGCCGGGGGTGTATAATCTTTAAGATATATTTTTTCTGGAGTTTTCATGGCCCAAAAAATAAACCCGGAATATCAAAATGTCAATTTAAAGATGTCGGAGTGTTGGGAGAGATGTCGGAGCGTTGGGAGGACATGAGGGGACAGATTTATAAATCTGTCCCCTCATTAAAATAAAAGCAGGGCTCCTTGTGAAGCCCTGCATTTTTTGTGATATAAATTGAAAAGGGTTTATTTTTTTATTTTTTTTCTTCCCATGCCTGCAATACCGAGAAGACCTATTCCAAAAAGAACCATGGTGGCAGGCTCTGGAACAGGATTTTCTTGGCCAACGACCTGGTTTTGACCA
>JAQICW010000022.1 GCA_027858355.1 Desulfobacula sp. | reverse complement strand
CACCCTTGCTAAAGAAATTTTTCAGTCGAAAAACAAAAATATTTTTTATCAGAATGCTCAAGGTTACAATTGATATCTTTGACATTTGAAGGCCGGGTCGAGGTCAAGAATTGGATAATCAATCAAAACGATTTTCCATCAAAATTTCGGTGATGTATTGTCTTGGTATCATAAACTATTACAAGCTCTGAATACTCCACCTTCGGATAATTATCATTGAGTTTGATTTATCAATTCGAAATGCTTAAGAAGCTCTTTTAAAAATGGCAAATTAAGTTTATACATAATGAATTAGGTTTATTCGGGTATTAATTATCTTTAACCATGACTAATCGACAATAAACCGCTTGCTTTTGGTTAAACAAATATATAAGCAATATTGGTAAATTGAGAATTTATTCCAGATCTCAAAAATTTATCTGGAAAGCATTCTAAAATCTCAGAGAACAATGGGTAATTTGCTATGGAAGATAGATGGCTGACCGTTGATGATATTCGAAAATATCTCAATGTAACCAACGAGACTGTATATAAATGGATTGATCAGCGTGGGATGCCTGGTCACCGTGTTGGCCGTCGCTGGATGTTCAAGCAGGATGAAGTAGATGAGTGGGTCCGATCTGGTGGTGCGGCAGATAGAACATTACAGTCTGATTCAGACAATTAGGAAGAAAGTATGGTTGAATCTGTGCAAAATCAAATAAAAGAACTGCTCCCAACTGTTGAAACGCTCTATAACAAATTGCTGTTGGTCGTGGGCGAAAGCGGTTCAGGGAAAACTGCCGTACTTTTGGATGCTGCAAAAGAACATGAATGCAAGGTGATCAACTTAAACCTTGCCCTATCCTTTAAATTGCTAGAGCTAAGTGAAAAACAAAGAATGTTGAAATTGTCGGGATTAATCGCAAACATCATAAAAGAAATAGGGTCGATAGTTTTTCTGGACAATATTGAAATACTTTTTGATAAGGGTCTCAAACAAGATCCGTTAAAGCTTTTACAAGGGTTATCCCGGAATCATTTAATCGTGACATCCTGGAATGGGAAATATAAAAAAAACAAACTTATCTATGCAAGCCCTGATCACCCGGAATATCGGGTGTATGATGCTAAGGATATTATGATTGTGAGTATGGATAAAACAGCAACACGTAATTTTGAAAAAATATAAGAGAGGCGAAGCAGATATGAAATACGGAGACCTTATACAATTTGATCCCATTGAAACGATTGTTCAGCTGCGAGATGCTGATAAATCCAAATCTGCTCAACAACTCGTAAATACATATGTGATTTCGGATGAGATGGCTGAACGGATCTCTCAACTGGCTATTCCTCAGCTCCAGTTTGACCAGCCTGTTGATAATAAAGGCCTTCTTGTGGTGGGCAATTATGGTACGGGTAAATCCCATTTGATGTCAGTGATTTCAAGCATTGCAGCAGATGCATCTTTGCTGGATTGTCTGAAACACAATAAAGTTAAAAAAGAAGCTGAAAAAATTGCAGGACGGTTTAAAGTTATTCGAACTGAAATCGGTGCGTCCACCATGTCTCTTCGTGACATCATCGTCGCTGAACTCGAAGAGAAACTGGATAACCTTGATGTTGAATACGTTTTTCCTGATGTAAACTCAATTACCAACCATAAAGGCGCTTTTGAAGATATGATGACAAAATTTGGTCAAGCATATCCTGATCAGGGCCTTTTGCTTGTGGTGGATGAACTCCTTGATTTTCTGAAAACCCGAAAGGACCATGAAATTATTCTGGATTTGAATTTCCTGCGTGAAGTAGGAGAAGTCTGTAAAGACCTTCGGTTCAGGTTTATGGCCGGAGTGCAGGAAGCAATTTTTGACAGCCCTGCGTTTGCTTTTGTTGCAGACAGTATCCGAAGGGTAAAAGACAGGTTTGAACAAATTTTAATCGCACGCAATGACGTAAAGTTTGTTGTGGCCGAACGTCTTTTAAAAAAAACGGCGGAACAGCAATCCCTGATACGAGAATATCTTGCGCCCTTTACAAAATTCTACGGGAATATGAATGAAAGAATGGATGAGTTTGTTCGCCTTTTTCCCGTACACCCGGATTATATAGATACATTTGAAAGGGTCACGGTAGTTGAAAAAAGAGAGGTTTTAAAAACACTGTCCCTTGGGATGAAAAATATTCTTGATAAGGAAGTCCCCAAAGAGGAACCGGGCCTTCTGGCATTTGATGATTATTGGAAGACTCTTAATCAAAATGCATCTTTCAGGGCCATTCCGGAAATACGGGCAGTGATTGAATGCAGTCATGTGTTGGAATCCCGTATTGAGAATGCAATCACGCATAAGCAATATAAACCCATGGCGATTCGTCTGATTCATGCGCTTTCTGTTCACCGGCTGACAACAGGGGATATTTATTCGCCCATGGGGGCGACTGCTGAAGAACTCAGGGACCGATTATGTCTTTTTGATCCGCTTGTTGCCGAACTGGGTGGGGATGAAGCAGATAAAGATATGCAGACCCAGGTAGAAACTGTTTTACGTGAGATTCACAAAACTGTCAGTGGTCAATTCATTTCGTTTCAGGCAGACAATCAACAATATTTTCTGGATTTGAAAAAAACAGATGATTTTGATGCTCTTATTGATAATCGGGCAGATACGCTTGGTGATTCACAACTGGACCGTTTCTATTATGAAGCGCTTAAACGGGTCATGGAATGCCAGGATGCAACCTACGTCACCGGATACAAAATCTGGCAGCATGAATTAACCTGGCAGGCGCATAAAGCCGCCCGGACCGGTTATTTGTTTTTTGGTGCGCCAAATGAACGGTCAACGGTTGTGCCCCAAAGAGATTTTTATATTTATTTTATTCAACCGAATGACCCCCCGGGGTTTAAAGACGAGAAACAAAGTGATGAACTGTTTTTCAAATTAAAAAATACAGATGATGAATTCAAGACATCGTTAAAAAATTATGCAGCAGCGCTTGATTTGGCATCAACCTCATCCGGCCATGCCAAAGCCACCTATGAATCAAAGGCAAACGGATTTCTTAAAAAACTGGTTCAATGGCTGCAAAATCACATGGCCGATTCATTTGAATTGACCTATCAGGGTCGTACAAAATTGATGACCAAATGGGTTCAAGGTAAATCGATTCGAGATCTATCCGGATTATCTCCCAATGAAACCATAAACTTTCGAGATCTTGTAAATACCATATCCGGAATTTGTCTGGCACCTCATTTTGAAAATCAGGCTCCGGACTATCCGTTCTTTTCCATACTGATTACCGGTGCGAACCGGACCCAGGCAGCACAGGATGCGCTAAGAAGTATTGCAGGGCAAAAACAGACCAAGCAGGCAACCGGGGTGCTGGATGCCTTGGACCTGCTTGATGGAGAAAAAATTGATCCTTACCGGTCAAAATACACCAAGTTTATACTCGATTCCATCAAGGCAAAAGGCCATGGGCAAGTCGTTAATCGAAATGAAATTATTCAAGACGATCATGGCCTGGAATACATGAATCCAGGTGCAGCCAGATTGGAACCGGAATGGGTGGTTGTGATTATTGCATCCCTGGTCTATACTGGGAAGATCGTCCTTGCCATACCCGGTAAAAAATTTGATGCAACATCCTTACCCCAGCTTGCCGCGACAAAATTGGAAGATCTTGTGCGATTCAAACATCTTGAACAGCCCAAAGACTGGAATATCCCTGCATTAAAAGCACTTTTTGAAATAACAGGGCAGCCCACAGGCATGGCCCAGCTGATCACCCAGGGCAAAGAAGAACCAGTCCAGAATCTTCAGCACGAAGTGAGCAGACTGGTTAAACGTATTGTAATGAGTCAGCAGTTCATTCGTGAAGGGTTTTCTTTCTGGGGACTTGATATTTTAAATGTAACCGGTGCAGACACCCAGGCAGACGTATTAAATAAAGCCCAAGAATTTTTTGAATCTCTGCAAGCCTATTCCTCTCCTGGAAAACTTAAAAATTTTCGATACAGTGCAGATGATATTCTTGAGCATAAAAAGGCCATTCAGGTTGTAGATGAATTGGATACACTTCGTGAATTTGTTCTGGAACATGGTTCCCAGGCATCCTGGCTGACAACAGCAGAAGCGGTTATACCGGCAAATCATGAATGGACTTCAAAAATGCAGGATGTAAAAAAGGGTGTGCTAAATACCCTTAAGGATACCGACCTGTCAGCCCTGGTAATAAAATCCAATGAAATTGGAATGAAGCTTTCACAGCTGAAAAAAGAGTACATGGGTGTATATATTGACCTGCACACCAAGGCCCGGCTGGGTGTGAATGATGATAAACGAAAAGTATCATTAATGGGGGATCAACGCTTGCAGGCACTTTCCAAGCTTGCCGGTATCGATATCATGCCGCTGCAGCCGTTGACCGACTACCAGAATAAACTGGCTGGATTGAGAAGCTGTTTTGCACTTCTGGAAAAGGATCTGGATGCAACGCCGATATGTCCCCATTGCGGATTTAAACCCTCCATGGAAACCAAAACAGCCTTGAGCACAGGCATCATTGATCGATTTGATGATCAGCTGGACAACCTTATGGAATCCTGGACAACCATCCTGTTTTCCAATCTGGAAGATCCGATCACCCAATCCAACATAGATCTGCTGAAGGTCGATGATCGCAAACAGCTGGACGCGTTCATCAAATCCAGGCAATTGCCGTCACCGCTTGACAGCAACTTTGTCCATGCATTGAAAGAAGTCCTGTCCGGCCTGGTGAAAGTTTCCCTGGATATTTCAGACTTGCAGACTGCGCTTCAGGCAAATACCGGCCCGGGCACACCAACAGAAATCAAAAAACGGTTTGAGGATTATATTGATAATCTAACCAAAGGAAAAGATCCGGCAAAAATCAGGATTGTTCTCGAATAGGATTTCGGGCAAATGATATATTTTTCAGGAAATAGAGTATGAATAAAAATGAGAGTCTGTTCAAGACCAAAACTGTTCCGGGCAAGCCTGGCAGCGGCAATATGTTTGAGGAAGAATTTGTACATGAAGACGGCCCGGTCACTTGCCTTGGTAAGGAATTTAAAAATGATCAGGCCCGCAGAGAGTATTTTACAGGACTTCTTCGCCAGAAATTAAAAGACCCTGATTTTCGTAAAATTGAAGGATTTCCCATCGGAGAGGATGAAGATATCCTTGCCTTGAGTGATCCGCCTTATTACACTGCCTGCCCCAATCCCTGGTTAATTGATTTTGTTGCTGAATGGGAAGCACAGAAACCGGTCAAACCCAAAGATTATCAATATCACCGGGAACCCTTTGCAGCAGATGTGAGCGAGGGGAAAAACAACCCGATTTACAATGCCCATTCTTACCATACCAAGGTCCCGCACAAGGCTATTATGAGGTATGTCCTCCATTACACGGAACCGGGGGATATCGTATTTGACGGGTTCTGCGGTACTGGCATGACAGGAGTGGCGGCGCAAATGTGTGGTGATCGTGATGTGGTTCAATCACTTGGTTACCAGGTGAAACCCGATGGTACCATATTGCAGGAAGAAACAGGTGAGGATGGGGAAAAAGCTTGGAAACCGTTTTCAAAATTAGGTACTCGTAAGGCCGTATTAAATGATCTTTCACCGGTTGCTACATTTATTGCGTATAACTACAACTCCACGGTTGACATCAAAGCATTTGAACAAGAAGCAAAACGCATTCTTTCTGAAGTGGAAGATGAATGTGGCTGGATGTATGAAACAAAGCACTCTGATGGCCGAAAAGCAAGAATTAATTACACAGTATGGTCGGATGTATTCGTGTGCCCTGAGTGTGCTTCTGAAATTGTTTTTTGGGATGCAGCAGTAAACAAAGGAACTTGGCAAGTTAATGATGCTTTAAAATGTTCAACATGTGGAACCCAGCTTGGAAAGAGGAATCTGGAACGCTCGTGGGTTTCGCATTATGACACAAACACTGGTGTAGTTGCTAAGCTTGCCAAACAAATACCAGTCCTAATTCACTACAAGCTATCTGGTAGTTCCTATACTAAAAAGCCAGATGATGCTGACATTGGTGTTATTCATAAGATTTCCAATTCGACTATCCCATACTGGTATCCAATAGATCCTCTTCCTGATGGAGATAAGATGTCTGACCCGAGAGGTGTAGGCATTCAAAATGCCAGTGAATTTTACACAAAGAGAGCTCTTTACAATTTAGCAAAATATTCGGATTTGGCAAGAGCTTCCAATTTGAATAGCCGACTTTTAGTGAATCTTACCTCATCAGCTATTGTACTTAGCCGTCAGTATCGCTTTCGGTCGCAGGGAGGAAATCTTGGGGCAGGAGGAGGTCCGATGAATGGAACGTTATATGTTCCTTCTCTTTTAAAAGAAATACCTGTCATTAAAGTCATCGGCCAACATATCGAGAGAAGGGCTAAAGTCCTGCATTCGCTTAACAAGGGTGTAAGCGTGATTCAAACAGGGTCTTTATCATCTCTTACAGGTTTGCCAGATAATAGCATCGACTACTTGTTTATCGATCCTCCTTTTGGCTCCAACATAATGTATTCAGAGCTAAATTATCTATGGGAGTCGTGGTTAAGAGTTAAGACAAATGAAAAAGAAGAGGCCATTGAGAACCGACACCAAAAAAAAGGAAGCTCTGAATATCGTCAACTAATGGCTGTTTGTTTTTCGGAAACCTATCGCATACTTAAGCCGGGTCGATGGATGACTGTTGAGTTCTCCAATACAAAAGCAGCTGTCTGGAACTCAATCCAAACTTCATTGACTGAAGCTGGATTCATTGTTGCAAATATTGCCGCATTGGATAAAAAACAAGGGAGTTTCAATGCTGTAAATAATCCAACATCCGTCAAACAAGATCTTGTAATATCTGCCTACAAACCCAACGGCGGTTTTGAGGATCGGTTCAAGCAGGAAGCTCAAACTGAAGAAGGCGTGTGGGATTTTGTCCGGACCCACCTGAAATACCTGCCGGTTATTAAAAAGCAAGGACTTGATATCGTAGCCATTCCAGAACGGGACCCAAGAATTCTTTATGATCAGGTTATTACCTATTATGTTCTAAAAGGATATAACGTTCCCATTGACAGCCAGGATTTTCAGCTTGGGTTGTCCCAGCGTTTTTCAGAGCGGGACGGGATGTTATTTTTACCGGAACAGGTGGCTGAATATGACCGCAAAAAAATGATTGGAGGCGGCAGACCGCTACAACAATCCCTGTTTATTTCCGATGAAACGTCTGCCATTGAATGGTTGCGAAACCTTTTGCGGGATAAACCGCAGAGTTCCCAGGATATCAATCCTAAATTTATGAAAGAGATCAGTGGCTGGCGTAAAAACGAGGTCGGCCTTGAACTTTCCATTCTGCTGGAACAAAATTTTTTGCCCTACGATGGTAAAGGTGATGTACCAAGCCAGATTCATTCACATCTTTCAACCTGGCATAAAGAATTGCGCAATCTTCCGAAAAAAGATCCTGCCCTGATGGCAAAAGCCAAAGGCCGATGGTATGTGCCTGACCCGAACAAGACTGGGGATCTTGAAAAACTGCGTGAAAAGGCGCTTCTGAAAGAATTTGAAACCTACAAACTGGCTAAGAAAAAACTGAAAATATTTCGTTTAGAAGCAGTCCGTGCAGGATTTAAGAAAGCCTGGCAAGAAAAAGACTATGCTGTTATCGTGGCGGTGGCAGAGAAGATCCCCAATAATGTTCTTGAAGAGGACCCAAAACTGCTCATGTGGTATAACCTGGCAGTCACAAGGACAGAAGATAGTGGAGGAGGACTATAATGAAAAGGCAACAAGATGTTCCTATCAAACTACGACATTTAGAAATACAGAATTACAAAGGAATTGATGATCTTGTGATGGATTTTCCTATTCCAAGGTTGCCTGGAGACCCGGACATATTGGTTATGGGGAGTAAAAACGGCCTTGGAAAAACCTCCATCATGGAGTGCTGTTCATTGTTGCTTCTTGCGCTTAGTATTAGAGAAGATCGATTTAAGCTAAGGGATAAATCTTCAATGATAGACGTTCCTGATCTTATAATTCGGGCGGGAGCCCAGGCCGTAAAAATTTCAGGAGATATTGTTATTGGAGAAGATGCAATAACTTTGCAGATTAGAATCGACAGAAATGGTGTTGTGAAAATTACAGGAGAGAATATTCACGACATTATGATGGATAAAGGTTTATATGACCAAAGTGCCGACACTGATGATTTGATAAAAGCCATTTGCGGGTTATCGCCAAATCCAGTGATAGAAAAAACATTTTTATTATTCCACAGCTATCGAAAAGTTCAGGAAGGTAATCCAGAACTTGGGATGATGGTAGGCGAATCTCAAAAGGTAAGAAGAATGCCGGCATTCAGGCGATATGAGATGCCTATGAGTGAATTCAAACTTCAAATCCTTCGTTCTTTAATGAATAAAGCGGATCTGTTTGAATTTTCCGAAGACCAGGAACCAGATGAAACAATTGATAAGCTAAACGAGCTTGTTAAAATTTATGCGGGTGGGACCATCAGAAAATTAAGGCCATCTGCTGACAATACCGTGGATATACGGATCAGTGTCAATAATGGAGAGAATTCAATGACATTTGATGGGTTGAGCTCAGGTCAAAAGGAAATTATTTCCACACTCTTTCTGATATGGTATCACACCAAAGGGAATCCTTCAGTTGTTTTTATTGATGAGCCTGAACTGCATTTAAATGCCCAATGGCACAGAAGCTTTGTAAAAAGATTGATGGAGTTAGCACCAGAGAATCAATATATTATCGCCACACATTCTGAAGATGTTATGGATTCGGTGGATGAGGATCGGCGTATCCTACTGACCAATCATCAGGAGAATGCCAAATGGTAAGTCTTAAACGGGGTATTCGTGCTGAAGAAGTCCGTTTGCAAGGACAGCATGTTCTTTTTGTTGAGGGAAAGGATAGAAGCTCTGTAGATCCAAAAGTCTTGGGCGAGCTGTTTGGCACCGACACTATTAAAATTGAGCCGTTGGGACCTTCTTATTCAATAAAAAGTGTTGCCCAGGCATTGTACAGCTATCATCCAACATATTATTTTCTGATTGATCGCGATCACCATGATGATGACTTTGTTGCACAATGCTGGAATCATTTCCCAGACCCGGACAAGTACAACTTGCTTGTCTGGAAAAGACGTGAAATTGAAAATTATTTTCTGGACCCAAATTATCTTTTCCAATCAAAATATCGTGAAGTCAGCCAGGAAGAAATTGAAAAACGGTTCGAACAGGCTCTTGAAGAAATGACTGGAGGTTTTGATACATTAACGATAGGTCAGGGCAAATGGATGGAAATGGTCCAAGGGAAAAAGGTATTATCATTGATTATCAACTCAGGGTGTTTCAAAGTAGAGGCTTCTGATGGGTCAATTTTAAACGGCAAAGAAAAATTACATGCTGTTATTAAAGATTTATTAAAAAAAGATGCTGAAGTGCAGCCTGACGATTTTCTTGAACTAAAAGATTTAATAAATTCAAGGATAAATGGGCCGAATTGAAAGTGGAAAATGGATACTCTTGGCAATACAGCGCGTCACCCAAACAATATGGCAGAAGGATAGTGACTAAGTATGGTTCAAAAGATGTGCAACTTAGGCACATCATTCTGACTAAGTTTGAGGTTTTGGTTTGTTATGCCGTGATCATTGCCGTGGCAGAAAAGATCCCGAAAAACGTTCTTGAAGAGGACCCAAAACTGCTCATGTGGTATGACCAGGCTGTTACACGAAGGGAGATGAATGGTTAAATTATGAAACTAAATGTAGGCACAATCCGAAGTGATACTGCTGGATTTGACAGCATTGCTGATATTGCGGAGAAAACTCGGAAGTTATGGTTTGAGTCTGTAGAACTCGATTTCTCGTACTGTGGCTTTTTTGAAGCCAATATGACCGCACCTTTATATACAGTCATTGCACAGCTTCGAGATGGCCTTAATGATGTTTCAATTGCTAAAGTACCATCTGGAGTGAGTACAATTCTCAGGAAAAACAGATTTCTGAGTGTATTTAATCAGCCTGACTTAGTGGACACAAATCAGACAACTTTACCGTTCAAGATTTTCAAATTGAATGCAAGCGATCAGTTTAATGATTACCTTGAAACCTATATAAGAGGAAGAGGTATCCCTGCCATGTCGGAGGGCTTAACCAAACGGTTTCGCCAGAGTCTTTTGGAAATTTTTCTCAACGCATCTATTCATTCAGATTCCAAATCAGGAATCTTCGCCTGCGGTCAGTTTTTCCCGCAAAAGCATCGAATGGATTTTACTATCGCCGATGCCGGGGTTGGCATTCGTGAAAATGTCCGTAAATATACCGGTAAAGAAAAATTGAATTCCTGTAAAGCAATTGAATGGGCAATGACCGAGGGTAACACAACCAAAACCGGCAATCAGCCTGGCGGTCTTGGGCTCAAATTGATCAAAGATTTTATCCAGATGAATAAAGGAAAATTGCAGATTGTCTCCCGGTTTGGGTATTACGAGTTTTCTGCAACTGGTGAGTCTATTCAAAAAATGGCTCATGATTTTCCAGGAACGTGCATAAATATTGAGATAAACACTGAAGATACAAGCAGTTACTGTTTGGGATCTGAGTTAACGAGTGAAGATATCTTTTGAAAATTTAAGGAGTTAGTATGAGCAGACAAATTAAAATAAAGGTCACTGACCTGATTGGAAGTCCTCTCTGTATATCTGCAGAAGACGGACAGAAAATTTTTGACAATATTAAGAATCTATTCAAAGAAGAAAAACAGGTTACAGTTTCATTTGAGAATGTGACAATGTTGATATCTCTTTTCCTTAATGTGGCAATTGGTCAGCTATACGGATCTTTCAGCGTAGAAACTATTCGTAATCAATTGAAGGTTGAAGGGCTTTCGCTGGATGACATGGAACTGCTCAAGCGTGTTGTCGATAATGCCAAAAAGTATTATTCCAACAAAAAATCCTATGATGATGCATGGCTGGAGGAAGATGACAATGAAGAATAAGGCTTATGATCTTTCTTCCTATTCTTTCATACCGGGAGAACAAATTCTTGTTGATACCAACATCTGGCTTTATCTATTCCCAGCACCCGGAAATCCGCCACAACGATTCGCTAATCAGTATTCAACAGCTTTTTCCAATCTTGTTTCTGCACAAGCGCAACCTGTTCTCGACCCAATGGTATTAAGTGAATACTTAAACCGGTATATAAGAATTGAGTGGATGGGAAATTATAAAAGCACATATCCTAAATTTAAGGATTTCAGAAATTCTTTAGATTTTACAGCTGTCGTATCATCGGTAGAAACCTTTGCTAAAAGAATTGTGAGTTTTTGTGAAATTCACTCTATTCCTGCCAATGAATTGGATTTGAATCAGGCATTGGTTGATTTTTTGTCGGGGAAAATGGATTTCAACGATGCACTTCTTGTTGATATTTGTAAAAAGAGAAACCTCAAGTTGATGACAAATGATGGTGATTTCCACTATGGTGGTATTGATGTTTTAACCACAAATCCACGACTATTAAGAGCTTGTCGACGGTAAGAGGTTAAAATTTTTTTAAAAAAATTACGAATACATAATTACAAAGAATTGGCGGTATAATGGATACCTGGCAATACAGCACGACCCATAATTGCGCTTGTAAAATTATTGAAGAACAGCAGCTATGGGGGCAGAGGATCTGTCGGATATGGCTTCCTGGTCAAAATGCTGTTGTCAGGGTTTCCAAAACAACGTTAACATCTCTGTCCACAGAATCCGGTCCTGATATCCAGCAATCCCAAATCGCCTATATCGCTGCTGCAGCAAAAGTGGCCCAAGTGCTGGAGGGAAGTTTAAGTGCATCAGAGAATCATGTGCTGCTTGCGCCGATGGAGTCAACTGTCATCCCATTGCCCCATCAAATCCATGCCTTGTCCAGAGCAATTTCCAATGACCGGGTACGGTATTTGTTGGCTGATGAGGTTGGGCTTGGAAAAACGGTAGAAGCTGGTTTAATCCTTCGTGAGCTGAAACTTCGGGGCCTGGTCAGACGATGTTTGGTTGTTGCACCTAAAAGTATTGCAATGCAATGGGTTGCAGAGATGAACACCCATTTTAATGAAACCTTTGCGCTGATAAATCCAGGGGATCTTGATGCCTTGGAACGATTAGAACGGCCGGAACGGCTCTTTAATACGGCATCATCTTCGGAATATAATCTATGGAAAAGATTTCCCCAGGCAATAGTCACCCTGGATGCGGTCAAACCTTTAACCAGACGTCGCGGATGGTCCAAAGAAAAAATACATGCCTATAATTTGAATCGATATGAAAATCTGGTGCATGGACAATGGGATTTGATTATAGTTGACGAAGCGCATCGACTGGGCGGAAGTACCGATCAAGTGGCAAGGTTCAAACTGGGTCAGGGTCTTGCAGAAGCTGCCCCATATCTGCTGTTGCTTTCAGCAACACCGCATCAGGGTAAATCAGATGCCTTTGCCAGACTGATGAGCCTGCTGGACCCAATGACATTTCCTGATGAAGAAAGTATCACCCGGGATCGAGTTCTACAATTTGTGATCAGAACGGAGAAACGCAAAGCGGTTACAGCTCAGGGAAAACCGCTTTTCATACCGAGAATCACCAGAACTCAGAAGATAAACCTGCAAGAGAACAATCGCCAGGTTCTTCTTTATGAAGAGGTCACAGCCTATGTAAAGGAAGGGTATAACCAGGCGATCAAAGATCGAAAACCGCACATCGGTTTTTTAATGGTATTGCTTCAGCGTATCGTCACCTCCAGTACCCACGCGATCCGATGCACCCTTGAACGTCGGCTGAATGTGCTTGAAGACTTGGATTCTCAGACAAAGGTAGTTGATGAAAATGAATTGGACTTATTTCCGGAATTAGACGGTCAGGAGTTGCTGGAACAGCTGATCGAAGTAAACGAACCCGGACGGGTCGCTGAAATAGAGCGGGTAAAATTTTTGCTGTCATTATCCCGGGATGCTGAAGCTTTAGGTCCTGATGTCAAAACGCTTGCTCTGATGGATTTAATCTATCAGCTTCAGGGCCAGGAAAATGATGATCAACTGAAATTGCTCATATTTACCGAGTTTATCCCAACCCAGGAAATGTTGAAAAAATTTCTTGAAGACCGCGGCATTGAATGTGCGGTTTTAAATGGTTCCATGAGTATGGATGAACGCCGCAGGGCACAAATAACATTCCGGGAAAAGGCACGAACGCTAATTTCAACCGATGCCGGAGGAGAAGGGTTGAATTTGCAGTTCTGCCATATTGTCATTAACTATGATCTGCCCTGGAATCCCATGCGGATAGAGCAGCGAATCGGTCGCGTTGACCGTATCGGGCAAAACAAAATCGTCCGTGCAATAAATTTTGTATATGAAAATTCGGTTGAGGACAGAGTCCGGGAAGTCTTGGAAAACAAATTGGCTGTCATCCTTGATGAGATTGGAATCGATAAAACAGATGATATCCTGGACTCATCTCTTTCCGGGGAAATGGTCGAAAAGATGATGACCCATGTGATCATGGAAGATGCTGATCCGGAAAATCAAATCTCACAGACAATTAACAGCTTGAAAGAAAAACTGATGTCTGTCCGTGAAGAATCCGCAGTTTATTCAATCTCGGAAGATCCGGATTTGATAGCGGCGGAAAAAATACGGACCCATCCGCTTCCATACTGGGTTGAAAGAATGACCATAAATTTTTTAAAGATGAAACACTGCCCTGTTGAAAAAGATCTTTTTGGATGGAATTTGACATGGCCTGATGGGGATCAATTTAAATATGTCACCTTTCAATCGGAAGCCCTGGGGGCTGAGACGTCTGTCTTAACACTTGAAAACAGCCGAATTCGAGGATTGGCATTGAATCTTCCCTTTGTTGCAATCGGCCAGCCCATCCCCTGTGTCTCTATCCAAGGGTTACCAGACTCAGTCAGGGGATTATGGGGATTGTTTGAAATACGACTTCAGGCAGGATTAAAGGTGAACAGTCAGTATATCCGAATCTCCATGTTGCGGAGACGCTACTTAGTGTTTGAACGAAAACTCACCCATCTACTGCGTGGCTGCAAAATCCTG
>JAQICW010000734.1 GCA_027858355.1 Desulfobacula sp. | reverse complement strand
ACAACGCTACATTAGCAAAATTTAAAATTTTAGTCTATAGCTGTTTTGCGACAAAAAAAATTATGGCTTTACAGAAAACCTTACTACCATTGACTTAAAAAAACGTGCGTCAAGGCTGTTGTCAGAGAGAATTATTCAGATGTAGTGAAGCAGTGGCGGCATCCGTCATCCCTGGACGGTAGGACATGCACGATTTGTGTGTGCTTCCGACGATAGCAGGCTTTTTAAACTGGATCAGGTAAGGCCGTATTGATGCCATACAACCGTTTATCAAGCAAATGAAGGCAATGCACCTTTAGGCTTGGAGGCACTTTGTCCCTGTCCCAAAGGGGTAAGGGATTGACGGTGCCGTCACTATCCATACTAATAAAAGGATGGTGCCGGAAAGTGAACCTGAACTGGAACTATGCTTCCCATACATTGCGCAAGACCTGGGGATATCATCAGCGGGTGACATTCAAGGTGGCCCTGCCTGAGCAGTGGACTGCTTTAACCATAGCACCCAGGCTCAGAAACTTGCCTCTCTGTGTGTCCAGCCGGAAGAGATCCGAGGGATTTATGAGAAAGAGCTTTGATGGCTACAGTAATTTTTTTATATTAAATAGCTTAATGGGGAAGAATGGCTTATAATGACGGTTCTGGTTCATATAATTGAATGCAGATGGCAAAGTATTAGTCTCTCCAGACACAGATATTGTGCCAGGATTTCATTAAAAGATCAGAAAGAAGGCCCCCTGGTATTCTGCAATTGCAAGAAGTATAGAAGATCAAGCCATCGTTCCAGAATGAATTCTTTTTGGTAATTCACCCATCCCCCTTTATAGCATAGGATAGAAGTCATGATCATGAGCTATGCTAAAATTGAAACGATTCTGCGTGAAAGCCCAGGATTAAATTACGATCCCAGGTTTTGACATTCATATGCCCCCGGAATGGGGGCATATTAATATAATGGATTAACTGCCTTGTTTACTGTGAATCTGTAGAATCATAAATCTGACCGTCGTCAATTGCTTCAGCTTTCTTACTATGGGAGACAGAAACAGTTACTTCTCCCTGACACATGGCACCGCTGCTATCTTGGGCAATGAATCTTATGGTGTATACACGGCCATTTCCAATTCCTGCTCTTTCAGCTCTGATTCGTGCCACATCGGTTCCCACACCGGTACCATCGGGTGAAAAATTTCCATCTCCTATATCATTGAGCGGTTCATCCTGAGTGATCCCTGTAATTGTGATTAGAGGAGGCTCGCCATCCGGGTTTGTCACGCCAATAATATGGATATCTACCATCTCATGATTGGGTGGCCAAAGTTTTGAAATACTTGGTTTAGCATTACTGCATTCAAAACCGTCGCTTACCGCAAGTATAATAGTCTGTTCTCCTGTCAGGTTTTTTTCTCCACCGCAGTCAGAGGCCCAACTGCCATCATCCGTTACCCTTAGGGATACGGCATGCAGGCTGCCGGCTTCCCAGTGATAAGGCACCAGAAAGGAATAGGTTTCACCGGTTGCTTCAAATGTTCCATCATTATCCAGATCCCATTCCCACAGAGTAATCGTATCTCCCTGGGTTTCATCTGGATCATAGGATTGAGTCGCATCCAGAACAACTTCTTCTCCTGGGCTTACATAATAGTTGGGATATGAATCTGTAGGATCACCGTCGGCGACAGGCGGGTGATTATCCAGGTTAATTTTTACAATAACAGTTTCATCGTCAACATCTGTGTTCCCCAAGTCATCTTCAACCTCCAAAAGAACCTTATGAGAGACTTCTTCCCCGCAGACGATGGAATCATTATAAATCCAGGTCGGGTTGCTTGTAATATCCTCGCTTTCAAAATCCCAGATACCATCTTCATCAAAATCCCATTTAAAAAGAGTGAGGGTTCTCTGGGGATCTCTGTGGAATGAATCAGAATGGTCAAAAGTAATCAATGTCCCTGGGCTTGCTTCCACAGGCGTTGCCTTGGCAACAGCCACTGGAGGGGACAAAAATACTTCAGGTGTGAGTATCAGGACTCCTGAAGCTGTTGAAAGATCCCTTCCATACCAGGCATTACTGCCCCATGAACCATCAGACCCTTGTTGGGCTATCATAAAATCAGCATATTCTGAATACCAGTAGTGCCCTTCAATCATCTGTAAGTCCGGTTCAAATCCCCGCATTCCTTTCATCACTGCATACATGGCATACAGGTTCCCTAAATGGTCCCAGTCCCAGTTTTGATTAATAAATCCCATGGCCGCTATTACACTCGGATCTTCGGGCATTACGTCACACCAGGCAAGACAAGCAATTCCAGCCCCGGTTCTTGCCACATTTCCTCCGGGCGCCGTATACCCGAACCCACCGTTAGCATCCTGGTCCGCAGCTAAATAAATTTCAAGTTCATCCTTTACATATTGGGGAACAATTGTCCCATAGTTCGATTGTGCAGCTTCAAGGCCGATCACCGGCCATTGCGTAACTGACATATCTGATTGTTCATAGTTTGGTGCATACCTCCATCCGCCACGCCAGACACCTACATCAGGCTCGTTCTGGGCAAAAGCTAAAAAATCAGCCATATCCTGGACAATCTCTCCATAGGTTCGTCCGAACATTCCGAACCCGCCAACAGTGCATATTCGATCAATATCGCCAGTGCTCGCCAGGGCCATCATAACGATACCTGTTTCATAGAGCTGGGATTGATAAATACTTTGAAGACCATATCCATTGGCATTGGTGTCTGGATCCCTTGTGTCTTCCATGTGAATCGGATAAGGATTGGTTTTTGAGAGAATAAAATTCAATCCCCGCTGCACATCTTCCACATAGGGGTTGTTCTCAAAATTTCCGCCGGGTTTGTGGCCCTGATTCTCCCATGCCTGTACGGTCGCACCAGTGGCACCCAGCATCTGGTCTGGCAATATTCCGAACTGCTGCTGGCCGCTGTCCCACCGCTGCAGTTTTTTATGCATCCACCAGAGTGCCTCATCAATGGCCACATTCACCATAACACTCTGGGTGGCAGTTGCATGAACACGAACGGGATATTCTGATGTGACCACCTGTCCCCCGCTTGTCACACTAATGCGTGCAATAAAAATTTTGTCAAAGGTCTGGTCTGGATAGACATATGTTGCAGAAAGGTCATAGGGATCATTGGTGGTCGCAGTAAAATCATAAACCCCGTCACCATCAAAATCCCAATCATAAACATAGGTGCCGTCCCCTCCCCTTGCAATGGCTTTGAATGTGATGGTTTTGCCATTATATGTGTCATGGGGAATTAATGGTGCCGTGGCGACCCAGGGAACCGGGATTACTTTAAGGAGGCCCGTAGGAGGTCCAGGCAAATCACCTGTTGTAAAGTTAAAAAGTTCCCCATTGGATCGATTGTTGAGCAACTCCCAGGACTGACTGTCATGGATTTCAACTCTGAATCTATAGGTGGTGTTCGGCATGAGCTGACCCGGTAAGGTTGTAAAGGCTGTCCCTCCGAGGCGGGGTGTTCGAACCACTTCGAGGCCGGTGTCATCGAAAATTCTTGCTCGGTAAAACAAAATTCTTTCATCAGGAGGCATCCACTTAAACGTCGGCGTGACGCCGTCATCACCAATCACCACATAATCAGTGGAATAAAGTATGGGCAATTCTTGATTTGATACCTGGTTATCCGTTACACTCTGGAAGGTTCCATCTAACAATTCCACTGTAAATGTGTATTCACCAAGAGCTGGTGAACCGTCAATGGATTTAAAATATTCATTATATTGTGACAGGTAGTCCCCTGGCAGGTAGTCATAGCGAAAGTCTCCAGGGCCTGTAACATAAGCTTGTGCCACTTTTTCCGGGGGCACGTTAATCCCCAGATCCAGATAAGTTTTTAATCCGTCAAGACTGTTTACATTGGTTACTCCGACAAACGGGATAATGATAGCGTCAAGGTACAGGTCATCTCCATTAGATCGATTGTTGAGCGTGTCGTAATTGATGCTGTCATGTACCTCCACCCTTGCCTGGTAATTGGTACCGACGTTTAGAGTTCCAGCGGGAATGGTGGCTATAGTATCACTTGATCTGGATGTCCGGTAAAGTGTATTCCAGTTCTCATCAAACAGGACTAATCGATAGAAATTTCCAGGCGAGACATCGGGCCATGTAAATGTCGGGGTGGTTGTATGATTCCCCTCAACTATTATTTGATCAGTTCTGATCACTGGGAGTACAACAAGATTTTTCTGTACATCAGTTTCGCTATCATCGTCCCCGATAACAAATTCAACTTTGAACGTCCACATGCCAATTTTTGGCGGTCCTGGTAGAGATATCCAGTAATATTTGTCCCCGTAATCATCATGAAACTCATTTGCTGAATAGGTGTGAATAGTATTTCCGTCAGGGTCATTAACATAAGCTGAAGTTACGTCACTCGGGTACACATCAATACCTACTCCTATATTGGTAAAGACCCCGCTTGAGTTCACCATATGGGTCACTCCTGCAAAGGTTATCTCTCCACCCCAGCCAGGAGATGCTGTTAATGTTATAGTTAAGATAAAAACAAAAAACAATAAAGTTTTACGCAACATACTTTGCATAATATTCTCCTTTTGTTTAAAAAACTTTTGTCAAAAAATACTATTTGAAATGTGTTAAAATGGTTGCACACGAGGTTCAGCTTTGAAGTGAAGCATTTGTGATCCGATATCACAACTTAGTTGTTTTGTCAATAGGTAGAAATACTTATGTTTTAAGGGATTTAGCAAATATTTTTCTTTGGAGTAGAATCATCTAAACCATTTTTGAAAATAAAATATTCCGAGGAAAGATAGTTGGACGTGATCCTGAAATGACATTGAGATGCAACTGTGAAGCCCACTTCTTATTTGCAATTCTGCAGGCTACCACAATTGGTATATATTTTTTTTAGCTTCGGAAATAAAATTCCATTCAACTTGATTGGAGAGTAACAGGAATATTCAAAATCAATATCCGGGGATTTCGGAAAATTGTGATCTATATATTAAAGAGTTGAATTTGAAAAGAGGGCTTGTACTGCTATTCCTGACCTATATAGAATAATTGAGCCATGAATGTGAGTGAGTGAGCTTGAAAAACTCTCACACATTCACAACATCAATTATTCTGAAAGGTACCAGTGTAATACACTGTTCAGCAGCGGGTGCACCGTACTGGTTCTACAAGGCATTACAGCGGCCCGTGCGACGACTCGCTGCTGGAACAGGTCGTTGGCGTTCTCAAATGGTTCCATTGCGTGGAGCTTGCCCTATGGCGAGTCGGATAATTTGATCAGTGAGTTCATCACCCTCCCAAAAGCCAAGGCGATACACGTCACGTTTGATCCAATCCAGTGCATAGGCGGACAGATAACTAGTTGTGACCACTACTCCTTTCGATGCCCTTTCCCGGTCAAGAAGAAGCATTGAAAATGATTGGAATGGGATAAGGTGTTAAAGTTCTTCTATATATTGATAGCTCTACTTTCTCTAATTCTACTTCTCCCATGGTGAGCAAAACATGATAATCTTTGTAATGTTCTCCATTTAATGACTTTGGGCTTTCCCGGTCAATTATTGTTGGGCCTGGCACCTGGGTTTGAGGCCATCTCTAAGATGGAGAACAAATACGTTTTTTAGTCTTTTTGCATTCAGGAGGAAAATTTGAAATTTCGCAAACCAATACTCATGACCTGTCGTGTTAAATTTATTTTTTACACCATCAAGGAGATACGACTGAATCTTTGATGGTTTATTGATTTTAATGGGCAAAAACATACTATTAACAATCATGGGAAAGGAAATAAATCATGGGAAAATATTTGATGCATTGGCAATTGAACAGATCGCTTCTTCCAGTCGATCCCCAGGAACGCGGTAAGGGCTTTGCTGCCTTGATGGCTTTGGTGAAACAAGATATCAAAAGGGGCATCACAAAGGATTGGGGATGTTATGTTGGAGAAGGCAGAGGCTATTGTGTTGTGGAAGGCAGTGAGGTTGATATTTTTCCAAAATGGTCCAGCAATATAATCCATTTTGTCTATTTTCAAGCCATCCAATTACTTCCTTCGATCAAATTAATGAGATGATTCAATCCCTGGCTGGTTGATCAATTAGATTGAGATGATAAAAGTTAAAAATCCATCCCCTGGCCAGGAGGGTCTCAAGACTTCCTGCCAGGGAATTTATTAATCGCCACGGTGTAAAAATATTCATCCCTCTTGAACTTAAAGATAATGATGATTGGCATGATGAACAATTGGACATTGAAAACGTACCCAACGGCTTAATTGGAAACCAACTATTGGAAACCAACTAGTTGTCGCATCATATGATATTGGTTTCCCTATGTGTGTTGTATTTCTAAAATAGTCTGCCAAAGAATTGTAGTGTATTCCACAACAAGAACAGTTTTTTGGAAATTGTTTAGGACCGCAAATTTTATAACTTGAACGAAATTGCTTGTCTTTTGCCCCATCTACTGCGTTGCACCAAAGGCCTGATACGTATAGTATTAAACATTTGATGCGCCTTGTAGATGAACCAAA
>JAQICW010000632.1 GCA_027858355.1 Desulfobacula sp. | reverse complement strand
CTTACCTACACAAGAACAATCGCGGGGTATCATCACAATTTTCGACATTGAAAAATGGGCTGTTGATATCCCTGCTTATACAGAGTGATTGTTGTGTGTTTATTATTTTCTGCTCCCCTAACATGGAAGGTGCATTATGGACTTGATAGGAAAAAAGGTTGTTGTAACTGGTGGAGCCGGATTCATAGGCTCTCATCTGGTTGATGCTTTGCTGGAAAATGGCGCCGAAGTAGTTATAATCGACGATCTCTCGGCGAGTTCCATTGGAAACGTCAATAAAAAGGCTGTGTTCTACGAGGTGAATATTATAGATGACAGTATTGAAGAAATTTTCAGAAAAGAAAGTCCGGAAATAGTTTTTCATCTGGCTTCCAATACGAATGTACCGCGATCAATCGAATATCCGTTGTATGAATCTAACTCCTTGTTTGGCGCCTTGAGAGTTATTGATGTCTGTAGAAGAATTGCAGTCTCTCGTTTTATATTTACTTCATCTGGGTTTGTTTACGGGAACACAAAGAGGAGGCCTATTGCCGAATCGGAACTCTTCAAGCCAATATCTCCATACGCCATATCGAAAAATTCAATTGAGAATTATCTGAGGTTCTACAAGGATGTACATGGTCTATCTTACGTGACCTTGCGATTTGCGACAGTTTATGGGCCACGGCAGAAAAAAGGCGCAATGGCTGATTATATAGAAAAACTTCATGCAGGGAGTCAAGCTGAGTTTTATGGGGACGGATCAAAAACGAGGGACTATGTATACATTGATGATATAATAGCAGTTCTCTTGAAGTCATTGGATATCGAAAAATTCTACGATGAACCTGTTTTCAATATCGGATCCGGCGTAGAAACCAGTCTAAAGGAATTGTATTGCATGATTGCCGAATTGCTTGGACGTGTGCCTGAACCTGTTATCATGCCTGACAGGCCCGGAGAACTGAACGGATATTCTCTTGATAGCAGCAAGGCGAAAAACGTGCTAAACTGGGAACCTGCATGTTCCCTGTCTCAAGGATTGCTAAATATTATGAAATACAGAAGGTTGGTTTAAATGATCACTATATTTACTAATCCGAGGCCCTTTTTGGGACCATTTGATATGATTCAAAGAAATGCAATCGAAAGCTGGCTCAACTTAAAGGGAAAATGTCAGGTAATTCTTTTTAATGATGAGAACAACACTACCCGCAAGATTGCCCAGGAATACAATATCCATTGCGTTACCGGTGTTGCCTGCAATGAATACGGAACGCCATTGCTGCACGACGTGTTTGAAAAGGTCATAGCATTATCTGAATATGATATCATCGCACAGGTGAACTCGGATATTATTCTGTTCGATGATTTTATTGAAGC
Source organism: Desulfobacula sp. (assembly GCA_027858355.1). Next base: position 3,322 of record JAQICW010000632.1, on the reverse strand, counting down.
AATAGCGAAAATCAAAAAGTCAGTAGATGATGCATTTTTCATGATTGGGCGCCGCTGGGATCTTGATGTTGATTACAGAATAGATTTTTCAGTTGGCAACTGGCGAAAAACGCTTTTACGAAATGTTGAAGCTAAGGGCAAACTCCATGGTTTAAGCGGAATTGATTACTGGGTTTTTCCAAAAAAGTGTAGGTTTGAACCTCCTGCATTCTCGGTCGGCAGGCCTGGTATGGATTCCTGGCTCGTATACAAAGCAAGGCGAATGCAAGTCCCTGTCATCGATACTACTGAAAAAGTGACTATCGTTCATCAGAAGCAAAATTATCCTCAAAAAAAAAATGATCATTATAAAATCGAAAGAAAGAGGAATCAAAAACTCGCTGGAGGTCGTTCATGTATGATGAGTTTGCGGGATGCCAACTGGATACTGACAGACAAAGGCATAATAATACCCCCCTTTAAAAGGAGGATTCTTTCTTCTCTCTCATTGTTTTATCCCTGGAGAAAACTGCTCTCGCTCAAAAGAACATTACACGCATTGTATTTAAGACTATCGAAATATTTCTTTTGATTGAAGTGTCATCAAATGATTAACAGTAAAAAATCATCAAATTATACTTTATTTTTAATACTTCTTTTGCTTATACCGTTTAAAAGTTTTCATCTATATTTTGCGATATCATTTATATTGATTGTGATGTTTACCTTTAATGTGAAGTTATTCTGGTGTTCGCAAGCAAAGTTTTTAGCTTTGTTGATTATTTATTATTTTCTTATGTCTGTCTTTAGATTTTGTTCAACTTTTGAACCAAACATAAGGGATTTTATCGAGCCATTTAGATTCTTCCCTTTGTTGTATTTATTATTAGCAAAAAATTATTTTAAAGGACTAAGATACGACGATGTTATAAAGGCGTGTTTCGTTTATTTACTAATAGACGGGGCAGTTACTTTCATGCAGTACTTTAGTTTGGATTATCTGAAATTAGTAAGTATTGCCCACTACATGTATACTACAGACGCTTTTTTTGAAAGTGTAGATATGGTACGTACTCGAAGATCTCCTGGAATATCTTCTCAAATCGGTGGACATGGAGCCATCATGATGTCGATGGGAGTCATCATGCTTTCTGCAATAATGAACAAGTGCAATTTAAAATTAATGTCATTTATTGGTTTTGTACTGTCTCTCATTATTCTAATTTTGAATCAGTCAAGAACTTCTTTTGTTGCAACAGCAATCGCCATATCTTTATTGATGATATATTATTTACTGTTTGGTAGTTATACGAAGAAATTGAAAATGATTTTTATTTATAGTATGTTAGCTTCTATTTGTGCTGTGATTGTTATAAAGTATGACGACATATCATTTAAGGTTGGTTATTTATATAAGTTATCGAAATTAAGTAATTCGTTAGGTGCCGCTACTTCTCGGTTAGATAAATGGGAAAATTATTTTGGTATAGCTGAAGAACGCATTTGGTGGTTGTTTACAGGCTGGGGGAAAGACTATTTTGGAATTTCAAGCGCTTCTTTTGATAATGATTATTTGCATATATTTTTCGTTTATGGCCCTATGGTCCTAATGCTATTTATTATGTTCCTTGTTTACTACATTTTTAAAACTTTGATATCCAGCAAAAAATATGTGTCAAGAAACTTTGAGATGACCTTTTTTTTCGTATTGATGGGTGGCTTAGTCATTGCGGGCGGGGCTTCATTTATCATGTACCCACAAATTATTTTTCTTTCCTTTTTTCTTTACATTGGGAAATATTGGGAAAAGACATCAGTGCTGTCCGGTTAGATACTTGCATAGCACATCTAACATATTTTTTAATTTTTAATCAAAGAATATGGCATGTATGGCTGAGGCGACTATAGAAAAACAGAAGGGTTGTGCAAAGCTTTCATATTGAGACTGATACCTCCGTTTTGTATGGTGTCGGTAAACAGGAGTCTGTTATGAGAATTACATATCTACACCAATATTTCAACACACCTCAGATGTCCGGAGGTACGCGTTCTTATGAGATGGCACGTCGTTTTGTTGTGGCTGGTCATGAAGTGCATATGATTACATCAAGCCGGGGGAAAAATAGTCATCATGCTTCCGGGTGGGTGGAAGAAATCATTGATGGAATTCATGTTCACTGGCTTGCCGTGCCGTATTCCAATAAAATGAGTTTTAAGGCACGTGTTTTAGCTTTTTTAAAGTTTGCTGTGGCCTCAGGTATAGAAACACATACGGTTGGGGGCGATGTAATATTTGCGACCAGCACTCCTTTAACTATTGCATTGCCGGCAGTGTATGCTTCAAGGCGGTTGAAAAAGCCAATGGTTTTCGAGGTGAGGGATCTGTGGCCTGAATTGCCTATTGCGGTGGGTGCTCTTAAAAATCCTGTATTGAAAAAAGCGGCAAAATGGCTCGAATTGTTTGCATACAAGAATGCGGATCATGTAGTTGCGTTGTCTCCAGGTATGGCTGATGGTGTTATTAAATCAGGTTATCCTCCGGGCGGGGTGCATGTTATTCCAAATAGCTGTGATATAGATTTCTTCCAAGTTTCGGAAAACAAAGGACAAAACTTTCTAAATAATCACCCAGAATTACAAGGTGGGCCACTTGTCCTCTATGCAGGTACACTTGGTCTTATAAACGGCGTGGGATACTTTGTTGATATCGCAAGTGCTATGCTGCAAATAGACCCTGCTGTCCGTTTTTTGATTGTCGGCGATGGGAAGGAACAAGATCAAATCAGGAGGAAGGCCGCCAGTGTAGGCGTATTGGGGAAAAATCTCTGGATGATGCCACCAATTCCAAAAGCAAAGATGCCACAATTGTTATCAGCAGCAACAATATGCAGTTCATTGTTTATTGATTTGCCTGAGATGTGGAACAATTCAGCAAACAAGGTTTTCGACTCTTTAGCCGCAGGGCGACCAATTATGATCAACTATGAAGGCTGGCAGGCGGATTTGATTCGTGAGGCCGGAGCCGGACTTGTTGTGCCGCCCGCAGATGCCACGCAGGTTGCTAAAATGTTGCATAATTTTCTTTCCAATCCTGATCTGATAAAGAAGGCAGGACAGGCAGCCTTTCATCTGGGGAAAACAAAGTTTAATCGTGACGACTTGGCCAATAAACTGATGGCTGTTTTGCGAAAAGCATCCGCAGATTACACAGATTTTCGCAGATTAGGGGCACAGAAATAAATACATCCACATGGGTATAATCTTACCTACACAAGAACAATCGCGGGGTATCATCACAATTTTCGACATTGAAAAATGGGCTGTTGATATCCCTGCTTATACA
>JAQICW010000629.1 GCA_027858355.1 Desulfobacula sp. | reverse complement strand
TTCTAAGGAATAACCCCCATGCCCTATCAGGCACAACAAAGGATGAAAGTAATGAGTGGTGAGTATTGGGTATTGAGGGAAGCTAAATTGACAAGTTGGTTCTCATGACTCAGACCTCATAACGCATGACTTTCATATAACCCCCATGCCCCGAAGGGCACAACAAAGAATGAAAGTAATGAGAGGTGAGTATTGGGTATTGAGGGAAGCTAAATTGATAAGTTGGTTCTCATGACTCATAACTCATAACGCACTACTTTCATATAAAATGGATTATATTCCTTTAATTTTTTAAATCTTTAATACTTACATGGACTGGGTAAATATTTTTGCAACATATTTTTCTGTGTTTTACTGCGATCCGGAAGAACATATGCATTACATCTTCTTTCTATTTCTGAAGAGACATTCACGTCTACAACTATGTCTAAAGAAGCCTCATTCTGGGCAATACCTGTTTTATCAAAAATTTTTGTAACCCTTTGTTCATTTCTATACATATCTACAGACCCTATGGTTAAAAAACTCTTTGTTTCGTGGGACTTTTTTAGTTTATCCTTGAGTAAGGGATCTATAGAAAGATTAATGCCTTGAAGAATTCGGTTACAATTGATCATCATCTCTTCATCCAGTATGATCTTATTAAAACTTCCCCCTGAAAATGCTGCCATATGACCGGGATAACACCAGATTTCTTCTACATCTGTCAGATAATAGGGTGTCATTGCCGTTAAACAAGACTCAAAGCCTGCTTGATAGTCATTTCTTATGCCGTCTGAAAAGCAACCGCAAAGTGTACAATTTATTTCTAAATATTTACAAACTTCGTAAAACATAATTTGGATATAAAGATATTCCGGACTACCGTATGAAGGCTGTAGGGTCCGCATGTCTGTCATGGTAGAATTATTGCTGAAACTCACCTTTGTGCCCGGTTTGAGAAGCTGGACATAAGCGGCACCGGCTAAAGCAATCGTGATGTCATGAATGACTATACCCATCAGGCTTTCCGGTCCTGTCATAAAGCTTAGGCTGCAGGGAATAATCGTTACGTCCTGATCTTCTTCAACCAAAACCATTAAATTTATAAGGCTTTCTTCATCATATGATAAAGGCGCCATCGGGCAGATTCCCTGTCCCATTACTTTGCCTTTGCCATCGCCTTTAATCTCTTTTATCAGTTGTATGCCCTTTTTAGCACTGGTGTACACATCTCCGTTTTTTGTGTTTGATGTTGTGGCACGCAATCCCAAATTAGGCAATTTGTCTGAATATTTTAAAAGCATGGCAATTTGACCGATATACGGGTCTTCACTGTCGTTGCCTCCTGGATCTACAACGCCGGGGTTAGTAGATTCGTAAAGGCTTGAGGTTTCTGCCAGTTGATACATTTTGACAGCATCATCAATTGTGCCGCGCCGGCTTTTTCCTGTTATATCATCTATAATCATTGAGGCGTTGCTGAAAGGTGATGCAGCAACAAGTCGTTTAATATTTGTTTTTTCATACGTGTGAGCCGGCAGTGAATCAAGGGCTTTTTTCAAAATGTCAGAGGGGATAAATACTTTTTTCCCCTCTATTTTAGCGCCGTTTTTCTTAAAAAGAGCCCTGGCGCTCTCCGTTTCAAATACAATGCCCACTGTTGCCAATATTTCCACAGCACTTTCATATATAGATTCAATGGCCTGGGTACTTAATAATTCTGCCATTTTATCCAACCTCCTTTTATTTGGCGAAAAACAAGAGAGAATAATTCATATCTTGACCAATAGCAGATGGGGTTAACATTCTGAGGCTAATCCATTGGGCTTTCTTAAAAAGCCGTTACAATGATACCGGCAAAAAACTGCCTAAGGACCGCAAATTTTATAACTTGAACGAAATTGCTTGTCTTTTGCCCCCATCTACTGCGTTGCACCAAAGGCCTAATACGTATAGTATTAAACATTTGATGCGCCTTGTAGATAAACCAAAATCCTGCGCTATTTCTGCTCAATTTATTTTATTTGAGGTCCTAAGATAAAAATACATGTATTTGGTCTGGGGCAGCCTTTCGGCCACCCCAAGAAAAGTCCAGGCTTCTCAATACCCCAGGATCTTTATTAATTACCCAACCTTTAATTTAACAGCGTGAATCAGTCAGTTCTTTTCTATTTGATCCATCTTGGCTTTTTAAAGGTCGTATGTGGATAGGGTGTCAATGGCGGATCTGTGAAAATGGGTGCCAACTCACCGTTTTGTACCTGGTAGTGCACAACAGGAGATCCTTTCTGGGCGCGCAGAACATTGTCTTTGTCCCATTTCATTAAACCCTGCTCTCCTTCATAACCATTTTCCTGGATATATTTATTTACGGCTTTAAAATCGTATGCATCCCCCACATTTACAACTGCATTGGCCCATGCCTTAACAGCAGAATAGGCGATCCATGCACCTGCCGGAACCTGATAACCATATAGTTTCACCCACTTGTCAATCCATGCCTGTCCGGCTGCGTTTGGTGCTATTGGGCCCGGAAGACCGGCCGGCATTTCCCCGATAAATCCATCAGCTTTTGTACCCAACGCATTAATGACTTCCCGTGGTGTAATTCCCCATCCCAGACTGACAATCGAATTGGTTGGTCTTGTCAAAAACTGCTGCATAAAAGTAATGTTTTCCTGGCCGCTTGGAATTTCAACATGAATCAGTGCCGGTTTAATACGCCTAATCTGTGATAAAATAACGCCCCATTCATTGGTCCCGTAAGGTACGGTTTCCTGTTTAGCAATTTTCCATCCAAGTTTTGTAAAATTCTCTTCAAGGGTATTTTTCACCTCAAGGCCCCAGGAATCATCAGAATTGATGATAACCAGTTTTTTATTGGGATATTCATAGGGAAGATTGGTCAGTGCACGGAACATGCTGATCGCCTGTCCCGGACCTGTTGGAGAAATCTGATAGATGTTATAATATTTTTCAGGATCTTCTCTGAAAATGTCCACTGCTGCCTGTGAACCATCATCAGCAAAAAAAGGAGCGTCATATTTTCCATATGCCCTTACATCCTGACCCCAGCCGGCCCAGCCGGCATGCACGGATGCAACTTTTTTCTGACCACACAGGTAATCAGCTGCCTGCATAACGATTTCCGGTTCAAATCCCTTGGAATCAAAACGGAAAATTTCGATCTGCTTACCAAGCAGACCTTTTTCATTGATTTCATCAACAGCCATTTTGATCCCATTGAAATAATCCGAACCAGAACCGGCAGCCCAACCGGTCATGGGAATCGGAACACCAATTGGGATAGTGTTACCTGCCATGACCCCTTGGATCATGAACAAAAAGGTCACCATAATCATTGATAGTAATTTGAATCTTTTCATGTAATTCTTCCCCTTTCGTTAAGTATTAGCCTTCAATCCAGTGGATTTATGCTAAAAGTTAATAGATACTGTCTTTCTATAAAAATTGGAACTATGACACGTTTCAAGAGATGCCATGCTGTTACCAGACAATATTTACCCACGCAAATAATGGGTTATATTTCAGTGAACACCTCCTTTTTTACTTGACCATTTTAAAAGGGGACCCATCACCCCATTGGGCAATGCCATGACCAGAATGACGACCAGGGCACCCATGGTCACCGCACGATAGGCGCCCAGAGGAGACATAAATTCACTTCCTGCGACCACGATGAACGCCCCTATGATAGTACCTGGAAAGAGTCCTAAACCACCGACGAGTATCATGACCATTAAAATACTGAATAAATCCAGATCCAGCATACGAGCGGATAACACACCATAAAAATGGCAGTACACTCCTCCCATGATACCAGTTAGAAATGAGGTTATAGCAAACACCATCAATTTGTACTTAAATGGATTGACGCCGAGACTCATGGCAAATTCCTGGGAATCTTTTATTGTCAAAAATGCGGTACCCCAGTAGGATTTAATCATAAACATGATAACCAGAGAACAGATGAGGGATATTATTAGAATTAAATAGAACGTCGGCACGATGTTGGCAGAACTGAATGTATAACCAAAAATGCTTATGGGAGGAATGGTCAGAAGACCGACAGAACCACCTGTTCCTAAAGCAATGCCGATGTCACCCCGCAGCAATGGCTGCAGGGCCATGTGAACCCCAAAAGTAACCAATGCCACATAGGGGCCGGCAAGTTTCAGACAGGGCAGTCCAACGAGGACTCCCATACCGCCGGAAAAAAGACCACCAGTGAGAATCGCCAGCAATGGTGTTACATGATAGTTGATGGCTAAAATGCCGGAGCAAAAAGCACCCATGACAAAAAAAGATACCTGGCCAAAAGAAAAGATACCAGCGAATCCCATCATGACATCCCAGCAGGAAGCCACTACAGCCCAGATAAGACACATGATCAGGATATTCATAATGAATGGAATATCACCGACAAAAACAGGGAGGGTTGCCATGATTCCATAGGAAATTCCAATGATTATTGCCATCTGCTTTAAATTCATAATTTATTCCCCTTTTCCCATTAGACCTTGAGGCCGAATCATCAGGGTTGCCAGCAATAGAATAAACAAAGCGATAATACCGTAGCTCATACCGAACTTCCAACCAACAAACGCCTCAAGCATTCCGATAATAAATGCTGCATAGAGGCCGCCACGGATGGATCCCATGCCGCCGAAAGCAGTTACCACCCATGCCTTTACCATGATGGCACCGCCGGCTGCCGGATTGATAAACCATTTTTGGCTCAACAGGATACCACCGAATCCTACCATAACGGTAGATATGGCAAATGTTGCAGCAAAAATTTTCTCCTGGGGAATACCAACGATTTTTGCCCCCATGGGATTTTGGGCCACCGCCTGGACCGCTAACCCGGTCCGGGTGTTATTGAGCAGCCACCCAAAGAGTAATATGCCGCCCAAAGACATGACAAAGATCAGGATGTCCTGGTACGCAAAAAACAGCTGCCCGACCTCAAGAACACCTTCCAGCATCGGGGGTAACGATTTTATTTTGGGGCCGAAAACGACCATGTATAGGTTGGTCAAAAAAAGTGAAAGCCCCAACGTCAGCATCATCACCCTGTTTTCCCAATCATCACGTTTTCTTAAAGGTGCAATCATGAATTTTTCCAAACCGTAGCCCACTGCAAACAGCAATGGCACTACAATGATCAAAACCATTATGTAACCACCAAACGTGAGTCCTGCAGCAACAAGCAGCAGCCAGGCAAAATAACCGCCCAGGTTAAAAAAATCTCCATAGGCAAAATTAAAGGCCTTGGTTACGCCATAGACAAGGGTCATGCCTACTGCCATTAGTGCATAAACGGAGCCAGTTGATAAACCTGCTATAAATACATCAGTGAGCTCATAAAACAATAGCATGGTGTCTTCGTTAAACATTTTGCCTTCTTTCTATCCTATTTATTAAAATCAACAAATAACAACTCCCATCCATTCAAAAATTGTGGTCCTAACTTACATCCCTAGGAATATTTCCTTCAGGTGTTCATTTCCAATCGCCTCATCCTTACTTCCTTCAAAGCTGATCTTTCCTTCTTCCACCACATAGATTTTATCTGACAATTCCATAATCTGGGGAATATTCTGTTCCACCAGCAAAACGGTTTTCCCCTGGTCACGGATCTGCTTGATGATGGAGAATATTTCATGCCGCAGGCTTGGCTGGAGCCCCAGAGAGGGTTCATCAACGCAGATAAAATCAGGGTTGGACATTAACCCCCTCGCCACAGCAAGCATACGCGCTTCCCCACCACTCATGGTGGATGCCAATTGTTTTTTGCGTTCTGCCAGGCGGGGAAAAAGGCTGAAAATGCGTTCTAAATTTTTTTTTTCATAAGCCCTGGCATTGGGTGAATAGGCCCCGAGTTTAAGATTTTCCATGACACTCATGTATGGGAAAAGTTCACGGTTTTCAGCAATATATATCAATCCCATATTGACAATTTTTTCAGCAGCCATACCCTGTATCTCTTTATTTTGATAAGTGATCTGACCATTTGTTTTATCAACCAACCCACAGATAGACTTTAACAGCGTACTTTTGCCGTGCCCGTTAGGGCCCAGGATAACCACTACTTGACCCTGGTCTACGGAAATTGACACGTTATTCAAGGCGTGGGCCTGACCATAATAGGCATTCAGATTATTAACATTCAGCATAAGTTTCCTCTATCCTCCTATATAGCACTCAATGACCTTTGGATTACTGATAGCTTTTTCAGGTGTATCACAGCATATTTCCGTTCCGGATTCTATGATCAGCAATTTTTCTGTCAATTCGGTCAGTACCTTCATAAAATGCTCAATGATAATAATACTTATGCCGAGTTCTTCATTAATCTGAACAATCAATTTCATCAATAGTTTAATCTCAGTTGTATTGCAGCCCGCCATGGGTTCATCCAACATCAAGATTTTGGGTTTCGTAGCTAAAGCAGCCCCAATCATCATTTTTTTTTTATCCAATAGGTTTAAATGACTTGTATTTTGATAACCTTTTTCCACAAGATCCACGAACTCAATTGTCTTTTCGACATGACCCGGGTCAAACCCTCCCCGGGCTCCGAACCGACTCCCGACTGAGACACTTTCCTTGACAGTTAAACTGGGAAAAATTTGAGGGACCTGAAAGGTTCTCGAAATACCGGCTTTAGCTATCTGATGCGGCCGAAGACCGGCAAGGTTACGACCTTCCAGTTCAATGATCCCGTCATAGGAGTAAAACCCGCTGATCAAATTAAAAACAGTTGACTTGCCCGCACCATTGGGGCCTGCAATACCGAAAACCTGTCCTTTATCCAGTTCAAAACTTAGATTATTAACCGCTTTAAGCGCTCCGAACTTTTTTGTAATACCCTTTGCTTTGAGCATTAAATTGTCCCCTGATTATATTTGAGGTTTTGAATGATCAACAATAAATTACCTGTTCAGCAAATAAAGACCCCGTGTTTTAAGAAAGCCATTATTAAGACTCAACATCACCTTGGTGCATCTGACTTCCTTCACCAAGCATAGCAGTTAAGACTCGTTCATTGGAAGCTATAAAAAAACAATATTGATGCAAATTATGGACCATACGCCTTAAGATTGATTTTTCTCTTTTGAAAACAAGCCATTTGAGCCATAAAAGTATAAATTCCAATTTGTAGTGAAGTGTCTGCTTATTATAGAAATATGGCAAAACTGTCATAAATTTAAATAATTTTATCTTAACACTCCGGTAGTACAAGCTTTTTAATATTCCGATCATTTTGTCATATATTATGACATAACCGCCTCAATGTACCGATTAAACTAAAAAATCGATCCTTCAGAAGCAACATGGCATGGCTTAACACTTTTTGAAATATTTTGCTACACCATCCTGACATCCCTTCAAACAATTTATCCATCTGCACCAATGGTAAAGTTTTTTCCGATCCGCTCGGAGAATTTTCTGATTGGAGAAACCGGCTTCTACAATTTTACCCAGAAAATGTTTGAAAGATGTCGAGGCAAAAATCGTTTCTAAGGAAAGGCGATAGGCCTGTTTGGTGTAGAGATTTCAAAGGACATTTTTTTGATAATTAATTATTGAGTTGAGAGGAAAAACGGAAATAAAACAAATGATGTCTTTTACATGGACAGATTGTGTTTCTTCATTTTTCTTAAAAGTGTTCGATAGTCGCTACCCAGTTCTTTTGCTGCTTTTCCCCGGTGCCAATTATACCTTTGGAGGGAATTTTTGATCAGCTGTTTTTCATAATACAGCAGGTTTTCTTTTAAACCGCCATTCAGGTTCTTATTTTCTACAATAACATCGCTGGCCGGTATTTTAGTTGGTTTAATATGGTCATCAAAAAAATCAAGTGTTTTGGTTGTAATATACCGGTGAATTAAATTTTCCAATTCCCGGACATTGCCCGGCCAGTCATGCTGCTGTAACTGGTACATGACATTTAAAGGAAATGACTCTTTTTCATCCTGTTTACCAAATTGTTTCAAAAAATGGTTTACCAGAAGGGGGATATCCTCTTTGCGCTCACTCAACGGCGGTAATTCAATGGGTATCACATGTATCCTGTAAAAAAAATCCCTTCGGAAGGTCCCCTTCTCAACGGAATCCCATAATTTCCGGTTTGTGGCACTGATAATCCTGACATCCGGGTGTCTTGCTTTTCTGGCACCAATAGGAGTATAACCGTTTCCATCAATGGCCCGCAGTAGCTTGATCTGCATGTTGTTGTTTATTTCGCCGATTTCATCAAGAAAAAGTGTGCCATTGTCTGCAAGGTCCAGGGTCCCCTGTTTGTCTCTGTCTGCGCCTGAGAATGCACCTTTTTTATATCCGAAAAATTCACTTTCAATTAAGGTATCTGGAATAGCACCACAATTGACGGTCACAAATTTTTCTTTTTGGCGGTCACTCATATCATGAATCGCTTTTGCAACCAATTCTTTGCCCGTACCGGATTCGCCATAGACAATGATCGAGGCATTTGATTTGGACGCCTGGATAATCTGGCTGTATACGTCCTGCATGACCGCACTCTGTCCGATGATGTTACGTAAATTGAAAGAAGATCGATTCACCTCCTCGCGGAGACGTCTGTTTTCCTGATACAGTTCGGTTTCCAGTCTTTTTTGTTGGGTAACATCGGTAATAAAACCTTCTAAGGCCTCTAAGTCACCATCGGTGGAGTAAACCCCAACGCCTCGCTCCATAATCCATTTTGTCTCTCCCTGCGCCGTTTTTATCCTGAAGACAAACTGGTAAGGTTTTCTATTTTTGATTGCTTCCTGTACTGCTTTCCAGACATATTCTCTGTCTTTTTTATGAATCAGGTTCTGATAGATAAATGAATTGCTGGTAATTTCTTTTGCTGAATATCCCAATAACTTTTCACAACCGTCACTGACAAATTCCATTGACCAGTTCTGGTCGTTACGGCAGCGATATACCATCCCTTGAATATTATTCATCAGGGTTGAAAATCTCCGTTCACTTTCAATCAGTGCTTTATTTGAAAACCTGTTGGTTTCAAGTGGACAAAAGCATAAGATATATTTTGATTTAAAACTTTCTATCAGTTTTAAGGAAATTTCTAGGTTGATTAAATTCTGATCCTGGTGAATTAAATTACCTTTGAGTTTTACATTTTTCTCTTTGATAATTTTTTGAAATAAATTTTCAATGTCTACAAAGCGTTGCTCCATCTGGAACAAATCGTTAAATGTGAATGTCATTAATGTTTCTCTGGGATATCCAAGACATTCAACGCTATTGGTATTGGTATACAGGAGGCCGTAATTCAAATCAAAAACAAATACACAGCCATGAAAACCATCCAGAATGGATGTTATTAACTCAGGATTTTTTATCCAATCTAAACCCGGCCCGTTATCGGTTTTGCCACTGGGTGAGGAAATTTGAACTTTTGGGGTACCACTCTTTTTAATTTTATCTAATCCTCTTTTCTTTTGTCCATCATCTGAATCGAACAAAGTTAAATTAAAGTTCTCAACTTTCGGCCAATCCTTGCAGACCCCACTCAAATCTGATAACTTCGAAAGTTGAGATATAGTTATCATCCCCTGTGAACATCTTCAACCTAAAATTTTAAAAGTGCCGGGCGATTGGGAATCATATTCAGCTGGAGCCTCAAATGGGGTTCAACTGAATAAGATCTGTATTTCATCTATTTAATACGTTTGCTAGTTTTTCTTCCATCTGCTTTTTAATGCTCAATGAAAAATGTAAATATATTCATTACCCCTTTAAAAGGCAAAGAGGCAAAAATATTGGGGATTTCGCTTTTATCAATTGATTTTATTGTAACTTCGGAGCATGAAATTGACAGCAACGTTTGAATTACATCACATATTAGGGCAAAAACGTCATATTAAAAGATGTTTTTAAATGTAACTATCTGTTGTTTAACAATATATTTATTTGTGTCAAAATTGTCTTATAATAGGGCTTTTTTCGTAGATTAAAAAATGATGTTTGGTTTTTATGAAAAATAAACCTTGATTATTTTTATTCGAACCAATTAATTATCTGCTCCAAAGGCATTTTTCAAAGAGCCAAACACTATTTCAAATAAATAATTTTCCGAATCTTTATATGAAACAATTTTCCTGGTCTGCTATTTGCATTGCAATCTTAAAAATGCATGAAATTTGCAGACAATATTCGCTCCTAAAACCATGGAGCAGAACTATTATTTAAAGAGGAGGCATGATGGTAAGAGTGGCGGGTTACTATGCCTTTTTTATGGAACTCTGCAAGGAGATTCAGGATAAAATTATCAGTAGATCACCCCAGGGCAAATGGCAGTATGAATGGGCAGAGCTTGCAAGGTAGACATTGAGTAATAAGTCTATAAAACATATAACCGACTAATTTCAGGAGAATTCGACCATGAGTGATAAGATGCACAGCTTCACCGACAAGGAAAAAGCGAAAATTCATGATGCTTCAGCAGGAATATTGAATAAGGTGGGAGTGGTTTTCCAAGATGAAGGAGCGCTGGCTGTTTTCAAGAAACATGGTTTCAAAGTCGACGGCCAGAAGGTCTTTATCACAGAACCGCAGATTCAGAAAGCTTTGGAAACGGTACCCGAGACATTCGAAATCACCGCCCGAAATCCAGAAAAAAGCGTTATGGTTGGTGAAGGGTATCGGGTTTGTGTACCTGGCTACGGAGCTCCGTTTATTATGACTGAAACAGGCCAACGAAGAAAAGGGACGATGGAAGATTACATCAATTTTTGCAAGCTGGTTCACACTTCGGAACAGATTGATATGACGGGCTACGAAATGATCGAGCCATCAGATGTATCCGGCGCTCACGCTTATCTGTATATGATGCAGGCTAATATGATTTACGGTGATAAACCCTTTATGGGCGCTAGCATACCCAATCAAGCTGCAAAAGATGCCATTGAAATGGCCGGTATTCTGTGGGGGGATAAAGGGCATATTCATGACAAGCATGTTATTCTTCCAACCATTAATCCCTTATCGCCCCTGATGTGGGACGACAATATGTCGGCTGCCATTGTCATTTATGCTGAAAACAATCAACCTATTATGTTCGAAAATCTGGTCATGTCCGGATCTACAGGGCCTGTATCACTGACAGGAACCATAGCGCTGCAAAATGCTGAAATTTTATCAGGCCTTGTTCTCGCCCAACTCATTAAACCAGGCCTTCCAGTCATATTCGGCTGCTTGGCAGGTGTTACTGATATGAAAACCGGCAACCTCTCGATCGGTGCTCCAGAAGGATCAATGTTTGTATCTGCTACCGCTCAAATGGCTCAGTACTATGGTGTTCCAGGTCGTAGCGGGGGTAACCTGACTGATTCCCATACACCCGACATGCAGGCTGGAATCGAATCCGCAATTTGCCTTTACACAGCCATGCGAAGTGGCATCACTTTTCTTCTTCATTCCTGCGGCATTTTAGGAGCGTATCTATCCATGAGTTACGAAAAATTTATTATTGATGAAGAGATCATCGCCATGGTGAAACGGATGATGGAACCAATAGTAGTTTCAGACACTACAATAGATCTTGAAACCATCACAGAGGTCGGGATCGGAGGCGAATATCTGACCCACCCTAAAACATTCGAACAATTTCGAAATGGACATTTCCAACCGCATCTACTATCCCGGCTGGGATACAATGAATGGGTAAAAAATGGTTCCAAAGATCTCCCACAACGTGCATTCGACACTGTAAAAAAACGCCTCGAGTCATACGAAAAGCCTGACATAGACAGTATGACCGAAAAACAACTTAACCATTTTGTGCAAAACCGCACCAAATGATAGCTCTCATTTTTATATTTTTGGTATTATGAAAAATTATTAAAAAGTTGAAATATACACCCTGCGGGGCACTGGCACAACATGTTGTGCCTTGGCCCCGCTGGGTCAAAAGATTTCTGAAATAAAATAAAGCAATAGACGATACCTGTTCAGCAAACCTGTTCAGCAAATAAAGACCCCGTGTTTTAAGAAAGCCATTGTTAACACTCAACATCACCTTGGTGCAGCTGACTTCCTTCGCCTGGAAAACCAAAGTTGGAGCACTATAATAGGGAATCATCTCTTTGTATCCGCTCCTTTTTTAACATGTTGAGTATCAAACATTATTTTTCATTTTATTTTTAAATTAAGTTGTTCTGGGGTGTACGGCTGATAATTTCACCTTGGATTTCTTCGCAGAGTTCGACAAAGAAAGCACTGTATCCTGCTACCCTTACCATCAAGGAACGGTATTCATCAGGTTCGGCCTTTGCAGAAAGCAGGAGGTCCTTGTCAACACAATTGAATTGTATTTGGCCGCCGCCCATTTGGTCATGGGTGCGAAGCAGGGCAATAAAATTACCAATACCTTGTTCCCCTTCAAGTAATTTCGGTGTTATTTTCATATTATGGAGAACTCCGACGGTTGAAGCCTCCTGATTGATGGTACAGACAGAATGTAAAACCGAGGTCGGCCCGAGAATGTCATTTCCCTGACCAGGGCTTATTCCGTCCGCCAGGGTTGTTTTTGCCTTCCGCCCGGATGGCAGTGCACCGATGCTGAGCCCTTGGGGCACATGGGATGAAACCGGTAAAGTGCCAAGCGCCATGTGAGCATATATGGTTTTTATCTTTTGGAGCTCATTGGATGAAAAATCGATGATATCTTTGGCAAAACCATCGACATA
>JAQICW010000604.1 GCA_027858355.1 Desulfobacula sp. | reverse complement strand
ATTATCAGATATTTGTAGGTGTTTAAAAAAGTTGAAAACGAAAATTCCATGAATATGCTCCCGGGATATCAGGTTCCTTTAACTATTTAAAAAAATGGGTAATCTTTTGGTCTGTATGTTTAAATCATACTGATTCATACTGAATTTGTATATCCAACTTTAAAGATTGTGTCAAATGGGTTGAAAGTAATTATTGTGTCTGGTTTTTTGATTTGGTAGTAATTCCTGATAAACAAGAAATTTTTTGGAGAAGAAAAATGTCAAAATTTGTCAGCATAAGAAATATCCGGTTTATGATCAAAGAGGTTTTTGATTCAAAAGCTTTAACTGATTATGCCTATTACAGCAATCACAATGAAAAAATGTTTGACATGGTGATTGATGAAGCCTTAAAGCTTGCCAGCAAATTAATGTATCCCGTTCTTGAAGAAATGGACCAGAATCAGCCTGTGCTTGAGAATGGTCAGGTTAAAGTCCATGGGGCTGTAAAAAAAATCATGAAGGAGTTTGGGCAGGGCGGATGGATTGCATCCGGGTTTTCCGAAGCCCATGGCGGCGATCAGATCCCTCTTATTATAAGCGGAACCGCCAGTTTTATTTTTGCAGCATCCAATTATTCTGCCAGTGCCTATCCTGGACTTACAAGTGGGGCGGCTGAATTAATTACCTCTTTTGGCAGTCAGGAACTGATTGATACCTACGTCCCCAAAATGCTTGACGGTAAATGGCAGGGTACGATGGCTTTGACAGAACCCCAGGCTGGAAGTTCTTTGTCCGACATTACCACAACGGCCTATCCGGATAAGAACGGCCGGTTTAAAATTAAAGGTGTGAAAACCTTTATATCTGCCGGAGATCATGACGGAGTTGAGAACATTATTCACCTGATGCTGGCAAGGATTGATAACGCTCCTGTCGGAGCAAAAGGCATATCTTTGTTTGTGGTTCCCAAAAAACGACTTGATGAAAAGAAAAATCTTATTGCCAATGATATTACAGTGGCTTCCATTTATCATAAGCTTGGTTACAGGGGCACGCCTGCAACGGAGATATCCATGGGTGAAAAAGATGATTGTTTTGGATGGCTTGTGGGTAAAGAGAATAAAGGTTTATCCGAGATGTTCCAGATGATGTATGAGGCCAGGATCCTGGTGGGTATAGCTTCCTGTGCCATTGCATCGGCAGCTTATCTGGCTGCCCTTGAATATACTGAAAATAGACCCCAGGGAAGACCGGTTACCCTTAAGGACCCTTTGAGCAAACAGATTCCGATTATTGAGCATGCAGATGTCAAACGAATGCTTCTTTTTCAGAAATCAGTTGTGGAAGGTTCTTTGTCTCTTGTCCTTCAGTGCAGCATGTATGCTGATCTTATAAAAGTGTCCCAGGGAGAGGAACGGGAAAAGTATGAACTTTTACTGGATCTGTTGACACCCGTTGCAAAAGCATTTCCTTCAGAATATGGGGTTTCTTCCATCAGCAATGCCATACAATGTTTTGGCGGCTATGGATATTGTGAAGATTTTCCAGTTGAACAATATTTCAGGGATATAAGGATACATGCCATACATGAAGGCACAACTGGTATCCAGGGCATGGATCTTCTGGGAAGAAAAATTGTAATGAAGAATGGCAAGGCAGGTCTGCTGTTCATTGAAGAGGCAACACTGACTATACAAGCCGCCATGGAAATCAAGGAGCTCCAATTTTTTGGCAAAGAGCTTCAAAAGGCAATGAAACAGCTTGAAAAGGTTGCAGGCTTTCTCTTCAATGTTGCCAGGGAAAAAGGAATTGATGTCTATCTTTCCGATGCAAGTCTTTTTCTTGAGTTTTATGGCCTCATCGTTATCTCGTGGCAATGGCTTATCCAGGGCATTGCTGCAGAAAAGGCTCTTGCCGGTAAATGCTCGAAAAAGGATAGGAATTTTTATAAGGGCAAAGTTTTTACAATGAATTATTTTTTTAGATATGAACTGCCAAAAACTTTAGGGTTGGCTGCACGACTTATGGACAATGATAATCTTACTATTGATATGAAGACTAAATATTTCAAAGATTAAATAATGCCCGACCGAAAACCGCAAAAGAAAAATTTTCAGGTTTTCTGTCAGGTATTAAAAAAGGAGATTTTTAAATGAATAGAATTATATACAGGCAGGATGGTGCGATAGGTTATCTTACATTGAACAGGCCGGATAAATATAATGCCGTTGATAAGGAAATGCTGTGTGAGTTTGAAGAATTCATCAATGCACGAATGTATGATAACAGTGTTTCAGTCATTATTCTTGACGGGGGGGATGCCAAAGGCTTTTGTGCAGGACTTGACATGCAGACATTTGGCCCGCAAATTTTTGATATGCAGCCTGTTGATGCCTATAATGCCCAGGCCAGGTTATCAAGAATGATGTTAGGCTTAAGAAAAATTCCCCAGCCTGTTATTTGCTGTGTCCATGGAGCTGCTGCAGGAATAGGCTTTTCCCTGGCAATGGCTTCGGATATCCGTATTTTAGCAGAAAATGCCAGATTTTGTGCAGCATATATAAACATTGGATTAGGCGGTGCAGATATGGCTGCTTCCTATTTTCTTCCCAGACTTATCGGTTCAGGAAGAGCCAATGAATTTCTTTTAACCGGTAACTGGCTGGATGCAAAAGAGGCTATGAACCTGGGCTTTGCCAGCAGGATCGTTCAAAGGCAAGAAATGATTGAAACCGCAACAGGGCTTGCAAAGGTTATGGCAGGTAAAAATCCCCTGGGGCTTCGTATGACCAAAGAAGCCATTAATATTAATATTGATGCCGGCGGACTTGAGGCATGCCTGCAGATGGAAGACAGAAACCAGATGATGCTGGCTTTTGGGATGCATGTTAATCAAGAGAAAAAAGAGTAGTCTTCAGGAGGTCTGCCTGACCACAAGCACAGGACAGGAAGCCCGACTGATGACACGATCCGTTGTAGACCCGACAATAAACCGTTCCAAAAGACTGTGGCCGTGAACCCCAAGTACGATCATATCCACTTCTTTTTGCGCAGCATAGTCAATCAATTCCTTATAAGGCTGACCTTCGAGCAGGACGGTGATGGGTGTGCACCAGTTCCGGCTGTCTTCAGGAACCATATGAGAAAGCTGTCTTTCAAGGCGGCTGAATAGAGTTTTTTTATTTTTCAAATCTTCACTAGTTGCCTTTTTTTTAAGTTCCAGATATTCAGACCGTGTCCAGTTTGTGTACTCACCCCCTTGAATTTTTATATAGTCTGAGGCAGGCAATTCAATTTGTTCTGTTGGTCGGAGAACATGGGCCAGGTAAAGCTGTGTCTGAAATTCCTGGGCCAGGCTTAAGGCATAGTCAAAAGCAAGTTTGGAATCCGGGGAAAAATCGCACCCCACAAGGATTCGCTTTAATTTTATCTTTTTTTCAACAGTGGTAGTCAAATGTTTTTTTTGTGCAGACAGAACCAGAAGCGGGCATTGCAGAATTTTTACCAGCCTGTCTGTGACAGATCCGATTAAAAATCGTTTTATGCCTGATCCCCCATGGGTTGCAGCAATGACCATATCAATATTGTTTTTAAGGACAATTTCATTGATTTCATCTGGTACGTGCCCGGAAGAGACAATGATTTCACATTCAATATCAAGCTCTTCTGTCATTTTTTCAAGTCTGTCCTTTGCCGACTGTATACGATCAGTCTCAATATCTGTGTAGTTAATATAGGAATGCCCAAGACTTGAAACCATAAGTGTTCCCGATAGGATATGGCACAAGCAAAGTGATGAGTTAAACTCTGAGGCCATTGATTTGCCATAGGAGAGGACAATATTTGTAAAGTCTGAAAAATCGATGGCACACATTATTTTTTTGGGTTCTAATCTCATAATTCTCCTCCTTTTTTAAAATTATTGTTTGGTTAGAGAAAGATGTCTTGTGCTTTCCATATGTGGTTTATCCTGGTTGAAGAATAAGAAATCCGTTGGGTCGAAAAATAATATTAACATCATATCAGTTAATTTAGATTGTAATATTCTTATGCAATGCTCGTCAAGTGCATTTTCAAGATTAGTGTTGTTTTTAATGGGCAGGTTCCTGACACTTGTGAAAGAAATAAATATCAATCATTCAATGTTTTAAAAAAGGGGAAAATATTGTAAGGATAGGTTCCAAAAAAGTTCAGGGGGATTAAAAAGGGTATATGAAAAAAAAAGATGTAAAACAAAGGCTGTTACAGGTCTCTTTTGGTTTAGGGGTTATATTTTTTGCGTTTTTAATAGAGTTTATGGCCGTGCATCCGTATGGTATTTATTCCTATGTTCAGCAGATGGGGTATAAAGAGTTTCAAATCGGGCTTTCAAAAGAACAGGTGTTAAAAAAGGTCAATAAAAGAAAAACCATCAGAACCATCAGGAAATGTGACCCTGATAATCTCTTTCAGCTGAAATCAAGAAAG
The DNA here is from genome assembly GCA_027858355.1 of Desulfobacula sp. The sequence goes on along the minus strand of JAQICW010000604.1, from coordinate 7,950 downwards.
TTATTTGAAATGGAAGCAGGTCTGGTATCATCAGATTTCTGGCTCTGCCATGACAGAACGGGGAAGGATTTTTTGTTTGTATTTAAAGGCGGAATCCTTGAAAGAATATTGCTTCAACGATTACGGTTCGGGAAAAAGGATGGGTCTATTATTTTTTCTCAGTGCAACTTTGAAATTTTTAAAGATATTGACAATTATTTAACCAGCCAGGAAAAATTAAAAGTATTTTATGATACAGATTCAAAAGAGAAAAACTGATTTTTTCTTTTTGCATTGGTTTACATGGATGAAATGGGGAGGAATCACAATTGGTGTTTGTCTATCCAACCTGGTGGGGGACTATGCCTGCTAAGTACCAAAATAAAGTTGATCATGATTCTGATCTGGTGTATAAACACGATTTATACACATATAGAAAAGAATATCTTTAATATCAGGATCTTGTCAGATCTGAAAGGAAAGTTTAGTGCATGAGCAGGAAGATGGACATGGCAAACACCAGAATAGGGGTTGTGGGTGGAGGAGCCTGGGGAACCGCTCTGGCCAAATTGCTTGCAGACAAAGGGTTTTTTCTGGATCTATGGGTGTTTGAGCCTGAAGTATGAGAACAGATTGAAAAGATAAGGGAAAACAAGATTTTTCTTCCAGATGTGCGACTGCCGGAAAATATTATTCCATCCAATGATATTGAAATCGTTGTAAAAGAAAAAGATCTTGTGCTTGTTGTGGTTCCATCCCACTGCATGAGGGATGTTGCCGGGCAGATGAGAAATTTTATCAGTCCCGGGACAATAGTTGTAACAGCATCCAAGGGGATTGAGAATAAAACCCATATGACCATGACCCAGATCCTTGCAGAGAAAATTGATTTTCTTCCCAAAGAAAACTTTGCTGTTCTTTCAGGGCCAAGTTTTGCAAAGGAAGTAGCAAATAAAGTGCCCACAGTTGTTGCTGCCTCGTCAACCAGCCGGGACGTGTCTGAATATGTTCAGAACATATTTTCCTGTCCGACATTCAGGGTGTATGTCAATGATGATCCCATCGGTACCCAGATCGGTGGTGCCATGAAAAATGTGGTGGCCATAGCTGCCGGTATTTGTGATGGTATGAAAATGGGTCTTAATCCAAGGGCTGCCCTGATTACCCGGGGTCTTACGGAGATGAACAGGCTGGGAACAAAGCTGGGTGCTGATCCTCTTACCCTGGCAGGCCTTGCCGGTGTAGGAGACCTTTTATTAACCTGTACAGGCGAATTAAGCCGCAACTATACCCTGGGCAGGCAGATCGGGGAAGGCAAAAAACTGGATGATATCATTTCTGAAATGAGAATGGTTGCCGAAGGTGTTAAGACAACCCGATCCGTCTACAATTTGTCAAAAAAACTGGGGGTGGATCTACCCATTTGCAATGAAGTTTATTCCGTTCTTTTTGAAGGCCGTTCTGTCAAAGAAACTGTTGAACGTCTGATGAACCGCTCCTTGAAGCATGAACTGGACGGTGTTCTGGGCAGTTAATTAGTGTTTGAACCATATGTATCTTTCCCTCTCATATTTTTAAGAATTTCAATGCTTGTTTTATACCCTTTGTATAGTCTGCACATGTCCATGGCCATGCCGCATATTGATGCAACGGCCTGGATAAGCGTGATATCAGCAAGAGAAAATTCCCAGGGTTTTTCAGTATAAACACGAAGGGCGCCAATGATTTTATCATGGCTGATAATGGGAACACCCAGCAAAGAAGAGATGCCTTCTTTTTTAGCTTCCTGGGGATATTCGATTCTAGGATCATCCATTACATCATAGATTGCTATGGGAACAGCGTCTTTTGCTTCCTTGATGGTCTGCATGAAATGGATCGGTCCTTTTTTAAGGTATTCATCGCTTAAACCGTATGATGCAACAAGGCCAAGCTCACTGGTTTCCCTGTCCACCAAAAATATTGAGCAGCCTTTGACTCTGAATGCGGTTTTAACACTTTCCACCGTTATCAGGGCTACTTCTTCCGGATCTTTGCACTGAGAAATAGCCGTTGTTAACCGGGTAATCGTGTCATAATAAATGGTGTGATTTTCCATAAATACCTCCCCTTTTTGATGGTTAGAGAGCCTCCTTAAAAAAAACTTCAGGATGCCGGTTAAAAAAATGTTTTTAAAATCAGATATAAGATCAAAAGAGCGTAAGCAGTATACAAGGACTCAAATTGAAAAGAGTAGAACTGTCACAAAGAGTGTATTCACTATATACCAATCAGGTCCAGACGTCAAAGGCTTTTAAAATTTCATGGCAGGCTTGCTGGGTGCCGCCCTGATTTGATTGGAGGTATTCCAGGGCAAGACCTTTGCGGTCAGACCTGTTGCCTGGTTTTTCAAGGGCCTGGGTGATGGTTCTGGCAACAGCTTTCCAATGGTTTTTTTTAATGATGATTCCTTTTTTAAAGATGTCATTGGTTGCCCACGCAAAATCATCATAATATGGGCCTGTGACTATGACGGCCCCCTGGATGGCTGGTTCAATAAAATTTTGTCCTCCCAAAGGTTTCAGGCTGCCACCGACAAAGACAACGGAGGCTAAACCATAGGCTGTTTTAAGCTCTCCAAAGGTATCCCATAATATTATACAAGGATTTTTCAGACAAGAATTTATTTTAGACCTTAAATGAAAATTTAAATTCTGGGAGGTCAAGCGTTTTTCCCAGGCCCTGACCCTGTGCATGTGTCTTGGAAAGATGGCAACAACCTGGTTTGGTACTATTTTTAAAATATTTTTTAAAATATGGACCATCTCTTTTTCCTCCTGCTTTCTTATGGATGCCAGAATAGTCAGGGGCAAAGCTTGGGGAAGCATTTTTTTTATTTGTTTCAGGGTGTTAACATCATCCTCATCTGTATCTATAGCTTCAAATTTGATATTTGGCATGGTGTTCACCATTGCCCCTTCAAACACCTGTTCATATCTTTGCGCATCCTGATCTGAAGTTGCAAGAATTGTATCTGGAGACAGGTGTTTCCAAAAAAAATTTGTTTTCAGAAAATGGGTATAACTATTTTTGGAAAGCCTTGCATTTATGATAAAAATTTGGGTCTTGTTGAGTTTCAGGTAATAGAGCAGGGCAGGCCAGATTTCAGTTTCAAGCAGCACCATAACCCGGGGGTTGATAATTTTTATGGTTTTTTCAATGGTGTCAGGCATATCAAAGGGAAACCATTCTATTTTAAGATCTATTGATTTGTGGATCATTTTTTCGGTTAATCTTGTCCGTAAAATATCCATGCCCTGGGATGTTGTTGTGGTCACTAAAATTTTTAAATATGTTTTTGGGGACAGCCTTTTAAGGATATTTGCGGCAAGGTAGGCTTCACCTGCAGAAGCTGCCTGAATCCATATATCTGCCTTTGTATGGTGAGAAGAATCAATCCGTTTTTCAAATCCTGACCTCATGCGTTTGTTTTTTTTGAGAAATGGAAGACTCAAGCGCCAGAGCATATTGTAAAGTTTGAAAAAATTGAGTATAAAGGCATTCTTTATCATGGGTATACATGCTCTCATTTTTTTTAAATGTTGACAATAGTTCTTAGTATAATAAATTAAGGTTTATGGAAAAGAAAAATCCGAAACTGACCAAATCGCGGCAAAAAAAAATCATTTCTCTGGTTTCTATATACTGGAAAAGACTTTTGCTGGCTGCCTTATGCATGGTTGTTGTTGCCGGGGCAAACGGTGCCATGGCGCTTTTAGTCAAACCCGTCATGGATGATATTTTTATCAAGCAAAACCGGGACATGCTCTTGATAATTCCCGGGCTTGCCATCCTGGTCTTTTTTTTAAAAGGCGCAGGCTCCTATGGATCAGAGTATTTGATGAATTATATCGGGGAAAAGATCATCCGGTTTTTCAGAGACTCTTTGTATGAAAAGATAATGGATCTTCCCATTTCTTTTATTCACAGGGAAAAAACCGGAGCCCTGATGTCCCGCATTACAAATGATGTTAACATCGTTAAAGGCATGGTTTCCACGGCTGTGATTAATGTGTTCAGGGATTTTTTCTCAGTAATTGCCTTTTTATTTGTTATTTTTTATCGGGACTGGCAACTGGCATTGGGCGCTTTTGTAGTTCTACCCCTGGCTTTTTATCCCATTGTTCTGTTTGGCAGACGGGTTAGAAAATTTTCCACGGGGACCCAGGAAACCATGGCGGATTTGAATTCATTTCTGCATGAAACATTTACCGGCAGCAAGATTATAAAAATCTTTAATCTTCAGGTTTTTGAAAAAAATCGCTTTAAAGAGAAAACCCAGGTGCTTTTCAGGCTTGAGATGAAAAAAGTCATTGCCAAGGCTTTGTCCTCACCTGTCATGGAATTTTTAGGCGGCCTTGGCATTGCATTTATTATCTGGTTTGGCGGCCTTCGGGTGATTAACGGCACATCAACACCAGGAACTTTTTTCTCATTTCTCACTGCCGTGATGATGCTCTATGATCCTGTGAAAAAATTGTCCAATCTGAACAACACCATCCAGGAAGGCATTGCTTCAGCCACAAGAATATTTGATATTCTGGAAGAAGAGTCTGACATTAAGGAAAAGAAAACCCCTGAAATTATTACAGAAAGCATTTTTGATGTTGAATTTGATCATGTTGGTTTTTCCTATAATGATAATGAGGCACCTGCTTTAAATGATATCAATCTAAAGGTTGCACCTGGTGAAGTCCTGGCCCTTGTCGGGATGAGCGGGGGAGGAAAGACCAGTCTAGTCAATCTTGTCCCGCGCTTGTATGATGTTACCTGCGGCCGCGTGCTTATTGCAGGAAAAAATGTAAAAGATCTTTCAATCAAATCCCTGCGGGATCATATTTCCATTGTGACCCAGGAACCCATTCTTTTTAACGAATCAGTGAAAGATAATATCCGGTATGGCAAGATGGATGCAACGGATCTTGAAATAGAAAATGCAGCAAAAGCAGCCTATGCCTATGAATTTATACAGGGGTTTCCCAAGGGGTTTGATACCATTATAGGAGAACTTGGTTCCCGTCTTTCTGGGGGAGAAAAACAGCGGATCTGTATTGCCCGGGCTCTGATCAAAGATGCACCTATCCTTATACTGGATGAAGCAACCTCTGCTTTGGATTCACAAGCTGAAAGGGTGGTGCAAAAAGCCCTGGAAAATTTGATGAAAGGCAGAACCTCCTTTGTGATTGCTCACAGATTGTCCACCATTGATTATGCCTCTCGGATTATTTTGTTGAAAAACGGGGCCATAAAAGAACAAGGTACCCATGATGAGCTTATGGCCCAAAAAGGAGATTATTTTAAACTTCAAACCATGCAGGCTGCTAAAGGCTTGAATCATTTTAGGGTTTAAGTTTTAGGTTTTAAGAGTTAAATCCTAAAACTTAAAACTTAAAACCATACCCGAACGGGGTTTTCGTTCAGGTACTAATTAAAGGAGAGAATAATGGCAATTTCTGAAGAATTATTGGAAATACTGGTTTGCCCCAAATGCAAGGGTGAAATTCATTTAAATAAAACAAAGGACGGGCTTGAATGCCTGGCATGCCGTCTCGTATATGAAATAAAGGATGATATTCCCATCATGCTCATTGATGAGGCAAAACCACTGTAATCCATGAGTATTCCAAAAAATCCAGATCCTGCAAAACTGGTAGTCGGATGTATCATGAATGACAAGGCCTTGATAGAGGAAGTCTTTTCCCTGCTGGAAGAGGCATTCGGCCCTGTGGACATTATCAGCCGCTGGCTTGATTTTGCTTATACTGAGTATTATTACCAAGAGATGGGCACGCCTTTGTTTCGCAAGGTTTTTGTGTTTAAAAATTTAATTGCCCAGGATGAACTTGCTCTGATAAAAGAGAAAACCAATGAAATTGAAAATCGGTTTGCAAGAGCCGGAAAGAGGTCTGTGAACATTGATCCTGGATATCTGGTTTCATCTCGGTTTATCCTGGCCACTGGCAAGGAATATTCCCACAGGATTTATATTGGTCGCAAAATTTATGCTGACCTGACATTGATGTATTCTAAAAAACATGGTTTTAAAACATTGGACTGGACATACCCGGATTATGCATCAAAAGACATGATTTCTTTTTTATCAAAGGTCAGGGATAAATATCTTTGGGATTTAAGGACAGACAGCACACAAAGGAAAAAAAAATGATTAAAAGCATGACAGCTTTTTCGCAGGTTTCAAATACTTATGACACCATCACTGCAGATGTAACCCTCCGTTCTTATAATTCACGACATCTTGATATTAGTTTTTATGGTCCTGAATCCTGTCAGGTTTTTGAAGAGGATATTAAAAAGGTGATCGCCAAAACCCATGATAGGGGAAGAATTGAGATTAAATTGTTTATTCAGGATGATGCAATAGACCTGGAATTATTTGAAGTGGATGATGCAAGGACAGCATCCTATTATCAGGCATTAAAAAAGATAAAAAAAGATTTAAATTTGTCAGCCGACATCTCTATGACTGATATCTTATCTGCCAGAAATGTGATTGTTCCTTCTAAAAAGAAATTGGATTCAAAAAACCTGTGGAAGGCGATCAAGCCTTGCCTTGAGACAGCCAGTATCAATCTGGATCTCATGCGCAAAGAAGAGGGGAAAAATCTTTATTCAGACTTAAGCGCAAGGATTGATTATATTGAAGGCAATTTAAAGCAGGTTGAAAAAGATGCTGCAAAAATTCCTTTAGTTTATAAGAAACGGCTTATGGAAAGGATATCCTATCTAACCTCGGATACAGAAGGACTCGACCCTGTCAGGATTTCCCAGGAGGCAGCCATAATTGCTGACAAGAGTGATGTATCAGAGGAAATTGTTCGACTTTACAGCCATATTAAACAATTCAGGCAGATCCTTGATTCAGATGATTCTGAAGGCAGGAAGCTTAATTTTTTAATCCAGGAGTTTAACAGGGAATTTAACACCATTGGTTCAAAGGCTGGAAATGCTGATTTATCCCATATGATCGTCAACCTGAAATCAGAGCTTGAAAAGATCAGGGAACAGGTTCAAAATATTGAGTAACCTTTATATATGCAAAGGAAGACCCTATGGAACAGCTTCTTTTAAACTTAGGCTTTGGAAACACTGTGGTGGCACAAAAAGTAGTGGCGATTTTATCGCCCAACTCATCTCCCATGAAACGGCTCAAGGATGAAGCCAAACAGGAACAGCGCCTTCTTGATGTCACCCACGGCAGAAAAACAAGGGCTTTTATTATCACGGAAAGCAATCATGTCATTCTTTCATCTATTCAGTTTGAGACACTCTCCAACCGATTTGAATCCCTGATGGCCAAGGAAGAAGGATAATCTTATGCCAGGCACAGGAAAGTTATTTGTCATCTCCGCTCCTTCCGGTACCGGGAAAACAACATTGATAAGAAAGGTATTAACCCGGTTTAAAAACCTTTCTTATTCTATTTCCCACACCACTCGGGCGCCTAGGAAAAATGAACAAAACGGTCTTGACTATTTTTTTATAAACATAGATGAGTTTGAACAAAAAATAACCCTGGAGCACTGGCTTGAATGGGCAAAGGTCCATGATAATTTTTATGGTACATCCAAAGAATTTGTAAAAGCCTGCCTTGAAAAAGGCCAGAGTCTTATTCTGGATATTGATGTCCAGGGTGCAAGACAGATTATGGCATTGGGCATGGATATAGTTTCCATATTTATCATGCCGCCCTCTTTTGAAATTTTGTCTCAACGCCTTGAAAACCGTGGAACAGACCTAAAAGAAGTGATTGCCAAACGCCTTGACAATGCAAAATCAGAAATAGATCAGAAAGACCTGTTTCAATACGTGGTGGTCAATGATAACCTTGACAAAGCCACAGAAGAGCTGTGTTTGATTTTTAAAAAAGAGATGGCCTGGCCGTGAAAGAAAAAATGAAAGAAAAAAATGATA
>JAQICW010000559.1 GCA_027858355.1 Desulfobacula sp. | reverse complement strand
TATAAAAATTGTGAAATTCTTTTCAAGATTAAATCGTTAAAAAAAAATGAATGGGCCTGAAACTTCTAAAATAATCTGTGTCTCAACATAGCTGAATAACAGCTTGATTAATTTAACAAAAAGCATCTTCCTAATCCTATATCCAGATTATTATTTTGGAACTTGACAAAAAGGTAAATTCTGTCTTAAATAAACACCTCATGAGTATTATGAATTTAATAAATACAAAAACATGTTTCAATAAAACATTATATGGCAACATGTATTTTGAATTTACAGGTTTGCTTACTAACTTAAAAAAGGGGGGAAACAATTTGAAAAAATTAATGGTTATTATCGCTTTATCTATTATCATGATGGCTTCTACAGTCTGGGCCAGTACACTTGAAGATGTTCAGAAAAAAGGAGTTTTGACTTGCGGTATCAGTGAAGGTGTCCCAGGATTTTCAATTCCCGATTCCTCAGGAAATTGGGTTGGTTTTGATGTTGATATGGCAAGAGCTTTGGCAGCTGCTGTCCTGTCAGATCCACAAAAAATAAAATTTGTTCCTTTGGCTTCCAAACAAAAAATTATTGCCGTATCCTCCGGCCAGGTAGACCTGACTTCCAGAACAACCACCTGGACCATGAAAAGGGATGCAAAACAAGGGGTTGATTTCACTACAATCGTTTTTTATGATGGTCAGGGATTTATGGTTTCCAAAGCTTTAGGTGTGGACTCAGCAAAAAAAATTGATGGTGCCACGGTATGTGTAACAGCCGGAACCACATCTGAACTCAATCTTGCTGATTTTGCAAGGGCCAATAACCTTAAAATCGAAGCACTTGTCTTTGATGGCAAAAAAGAAGCCCTAAATGCCTATGCCACAGGCCGGTGTGACGCTTTTACCACAGACATAAGCCAGCTGTCTTCTCTGAGAACCACCCTTGCCAAACCCGAAGACCACTATATCCTTCCGGAAGTCATTTCAAAGGAGCCTCTGTCTCCTCTGGTCCGGCATGGAGACAATCAGTGGAAAGATATAGTCACCTGGGTCATCAATGGACTCATCGAGGCTGAAGAGAATGGCATTACTGCTGCTAATGTTTTGGAAATGAAAGAAAAATCCGAAAATCCCGTTATTCAGCGTATGCTTGGCAAATCAGGTGATACGGGCAGCTTTCTTGCTCTTGATGCAGACTGGCTGGTTCGGGCTATTCAGGCTGTAGGCAACTATGGTGAAATTTATGATCGTCATTTCGGACCATCAACAAAGGTGAACATTCCCAGGGGTATCAACAACTTATGGACCAAGGGCGGACTTCATTACGCACTGCCCATCAGATAATCTTTCCCCTATTAGAGGGGGGTGCTATGCCCCCCTCAAAATTTACGAACAAAAAACCATCTGAAACAGGAATCTTTGTCTCAGATATAATTTTCTTAGCAAGGCAGAGCTTTTGAAACAACCGGCATTTTCGCTCTCAAAACCCTTCATTACCACTATAGTGCTCCAGGCAGCTGTTATAGGCATAATTTTTTATGCTGCACACGGACTTTTGGTCAATACCCAGGAAAACCTTGAAGCCCGCAACATTTCTTCCGGGTTTGGTTTTTTATCTTTAGAATCCGGGATGCCCATCAGTAATTCCCTGTTGCCATATTCGCCTGTAGATTCCTATGGCTATGCTTTTTTTATGGGGATTCTCAATACCCTTTATGTTGCTTTCTGGGGTATTATACTGGCCACAATATTAGGGGTCTTCATTGGTGTTGCCAGGGTTTCCGGTAACTGGCTTATTTCAAAACTTTCAGAGATATATGTTGAAATATTAAGAAATGTTCCCTTGCTTCTTCTCCTGTTTTTCACCTATTCCATTGTTCTTGCAGCTCTGCCGCTTCCCAAAAAAAGCCTGGCGCCTTTTCAAGGCTTTTTTTTAAACAATAGAGGAATTTACCTTCCCAGGCCCATACCTGAGTCAGGCTTTTGGATTGTTTGCCTAGCCGCTCTGGCAGGCATAATTGCGGCATTTTTAATTCATTGGTATGCAAATCGGCTTCACCGGAATACGGGACGGATTCTCCCTTCATTTACTCTGGGTGTGATTGCTATGATGACAATTCCCTCCATTGCATGGTGGCTGACCCGTGGTCCTTTGTCATGGGAATTTGCCGTGTTAAAAGGGTTTAATTTTCAAGGGGGCCTGGTCATCCGCCCTGAATTTTCAGCCCTTATGACAGGACTTATATTATACACGGCAGCTTTTATCGGAGAAAATGTAAGAAGCGGTATTCAGTCCGTGGATATTGGCCAGATTAATTCATCCAAGGCCCTTGGATTGACTGCAGGCCTCACCATGAAAAAGGTTGTTCTGCCCCAGGCGCTCAGGGTGATTATTCCTGCCACTACCAATGATTATACAAGTCTGGTTAAAAACAGCTCCCTTGCTGTTGCCATTGGTTATCCAGACATGGTCTCCATCGGCGGTACTATTATTGGGCAGAATGACCAGGCAATAGAAGTGATTGCCATGTGGATGGGGGTTTATATGACCATCAATCTATTGGTTTCAATGATCATGAACTGGCTGAACGCAAAAGTTCAGCTAATTGGAAGATAAGCCATGACAATGCAAACTGATGCCCATAAAGAATTACATGTCTTCAAACCCATGCCTGACCTTCCGGCACCACTTGTATATGTTGGTATAATCGGCTGGCTCAAAGAGAATCTTTTCAGCAGTAAAATTAATTCTTTGCTAACTGTTGCCGCACTTATCTTTTTATGGAAAACCATTCCCCCGCTGATCTCCTGGACAATTATCGATGCCACCTGGACCTTTTCTTCTAATCCATGCCCAACAGAGAAAACAGGTGCCTGCTGGACTTTTATTTTTGTAAAATTCAGAGTGCTGATGCTAGGACTTTACCCTGAACAATTTTTGTGGCGCCCGATTCTGGCATTTGCAATTTTTGTTCTTGTCTGTGCATTAACAATCTTTAGAATGCTTCAGACCAAACTTTTAATTACATTTTGGTTTTTTTTACCACTGCCATTATTTTTTCTGATCAATGGCGGAATGGGGCTTAAAACTGTAGAACAATCTCTGTGGGGTGGGCTTATGTTGAGCACAGGGCTTGCTGCCATTGGTATTATCATGTCCCTGCCCTTAGGTATACTATTGGCCCTTGGCCGACGATCAAAACTGGTCGTTGTAAAATCACTCTGCATCGGTATGATTGAATCCATACGAGGTGTTCCTTTGATCACCATTTTGTTCATGGCTTCTGTCATGCTCCCTATTTTTCTGCCCCAGGGCATGAACATCAACAACCTTTTACGGGTGCAGATCGGTATTATATTGTTTTCATCCGCCTATATTGCAGAAGTGGTAAGAGGAGGGCTGCAGGCCATCTCTCAAGGGCAAATCGAAGCGGCCAGTTCTCTGGGTCTTAAAATCTGGGTGGTCACCTACTTAGTTGTGCTGCCCCAGGCCCTGCGCCATGTTATCCCATCCCTTATAGGTCGCTGTGTAGCGCTCTTCAAAGACACATCCCTTGTGATCATTGTCGGCCTGCTTGATTTTTTAGGGATGATCAAGGCCTCTGCGCAAGACCCTGAGTGGCTTGGATATGATGCAGAAGCCTATGTTTTTTGTGCGCTGATATACTGGATTATCTGTTTTTCAATGAGCCAGTACGGCAAATCCATTGAACGTCACAATCAATGGTAATTGACGGGAGTTATTAAATGAATAACAACTCAATTATTG
>JAQICW010000516.1 GCA_027858355.1 Desulfobacula sp. | reverse complement strand
ATGGTTGCTTTCAATGGCCAAAGGATATCGTGAAATGGCAAGGGAAGATAGTGAATTTACCGAGGTTGCTTTTCAGAGCCAAAAAGAGATCATATCTTATCACTTTTATAAATAATTTTTGAATCTAGCAGATTCTTGGAAGCTGCTCTCCGGTCAGCATGTCGATTATTCTTAAACCGCCAATCCTGGTTTTTAAAAAAACCTTGCCAGGATCTTCTTTTGTTACCTCACCAATTATCACAGCATCTTTGCCAAACTCATCCTGTTGAATAAGCTCAAGTGCTTTTTGGGCATGTTTTTCAGGCACAAAGGCAATCAATTTGCCTTCATTTGCAATATATAAGGGATCAAAGCCCAACAGCTCACAGATTCCCTGAACAGCCCCCTTGACAGGCAATGACTGCTCATCTATTTTAATTCCCACCTTAGATTGTGATGCAATCTCATTTAAAGTTGTACCAAGACCTCCCCTTGTGGGGTCCCGAAACACATGAATATCACAGTCAGACTGGATAATGGACTGAACCATTTTGTTTAATGGGGCTGAATCAGTTCTGATATCAGAATCAAATTTTAAGCCCTCCCTGGAACTTAAGACTGCAATGCCGTGATCTGCGATGGTGCCACTGACAATGATCTTATCTCCTGGTTTTGCATTGCTTCCAGATACATTAATGTGAGAAGGTATCACTCCAATACCGGAAGTATTGATAAAAATTTTGTCTGCTTTTCCCTTTGGAACAACCTTGGTATCACCCGTTACAATTTTGACCCCGGCCTTTCTGGCTGCAATTGCCATGGTTTCAAGGATTGTTTTTAAATCTTTTACAGGCAGCCCTTCTTCTAAAATCAGGCCCACACTGATAAACTTGGGAATGGCACCGCACATGGAGATATCATTGACAGTTCCGTTCACTGCCAGATCTCCGATATTGCCGCCAGGGAAAAAAATCGGGTCTACCACATAAGAATCCGTTGAAAAGGCAAGTTTTGTTCCTTCAATATCCAGAGTTGCACCGTCATCCTGTTTTGATAATTCAGGATTTTCAAATAAGGGCAGAATCAAATCTGAAAACATTGAGTGGGAGACTTTTCCCCCGGAACCATGGTCTAATAACACTTTTTCTTCAATCATGTTTATTCCTTTTATCTTACATCCCAAAATTCAAAACTAAAAATTTTTCACTAACTATATCTGTAAAAAGCAGCGCAAGACCCTTCACTTGATACCATACAGGGCCCCACGGGCGTCATTGGGGTACATTTTTTCTTATAAAGAGCGCATTGTTCCGGTGTTTTCAATCCCAAAAGGATTTGTCCGCAGGCACACCCTTTTGGTTCAGGTACATCCGGCATGTCCATACAAAATTTAATGGCCGCATCAAATTTTTGATACTCTTTTTTCAGGGTCATGCCGCTTGAGGCAATTTCCCCTATCCCTCTCCAGGAGGCATCACAGACCTCAAAAACCTGATTCATAATCTGTTTTGCCTTTACATTCCCTGCATCAGATACTGCCCTTTGATATGCATTTTCAAGAGCAGGTTTTCCTGCCTCATTCTGCTGTATTAAAATCAAAACAGCCTGTAAAATATCAATGGGTTCAAATCCTGCAATCACGGATGGTATATTATATTTTTCAAATGTGTCCCTGTAGGCATTGGTTCCTGTAATCACAGAAACATGGCCCGGAAGGATAAAGCCGTCTATTTTAACACCATCTGTTTCCATTAAGGCGGCAAGGGCCGGTGGTGTGAGTTTATTGGCAGAATAAATGGAAAAATTATCCAATTTTTTCTCGATTCCCATGAGAATACCGGCGGCAATGGTGGGAATGGTTGTTTCAAATCCAACAGAACAAAACACAACTTCTTTATCTTTATTTTCTTTGGCAATATTAATGGCATCAAATACTGAATAAACAATCCTCACATCAGCCCCATCAGCTTTTTCTTTTCCAAGGGTGGAACTTGATCCCGGTACTTTAATGAGATCGCCAAAGGTGGTCACAATCACATTCTTAACCCTTGCAAACTCTACAAAGGCATCGATATCCTTCTGGGCAGTCACGCACACAGGGCACCCCGGACCGGAAAGAAGAGTGATACCAACAGGCAATACACTCCTGATTCCATGCCTGAAAATAGACATGGTATGGGTTCCGCAGACCTCCATCAGTCTTAATTTTTTTTTGCTGACAACATGGATTTTTTTCACAAGAGCCCTTGCAAGAACACCATCTCTGTATTCTTCAATATATTTTAAAACCATATTTTAATTTCCTTGTAAAGCAGCAGCAACCACTGCCTGTCCCAAACAGATCCCACCATCCCCCGTTGGAACCTTTGTGTGTGTATATACCTTAAGATTCTTTTCTTCAAGAGTCCTGATCATCTGATTCAGGATGATATCATTATTAAACACCCCCCCTGAAAGCACGATCTTTTGTATACCTGTTTCTTTACTCACTCTGAACGTGGCTTGTGTAAAAGCCGCTACCAGAGTATGATGAAACTTAGAACTGATTGAGCCGATTGATTTATTCTGTCTTAAATCCGCTACAATTTGCCGGACACAGGTCATCATAACAATTTCAAACAAATCATCATCCCCGTTGGTTTTGTTTTGTACAATATCAAATCCATAGACTTCATCTATGGAGACATCTTTAGTCAGGACATCCTCTATCAGATTTTTGTCTGCAATGGATTCAAGTTCCATTGCTGCCTGGCTTTCATAGGAAATTTTATGCCGAACACATAAAAGAGAAGCAATTGCATCAAACAATCTTCCAGCACTGGAAGTCAAAGGAGAGTTTAAATTTTTTTCCATCATCTGGCAAACAAAAGACAGGTTTTCTTTTTCCATCTCTTTTATATAAGGAATATCCAAATTTAAAAAATCATTTCCAAAGGCTTGATAGAGAACTGATGCTGCCATGCGCCAGGGTTCCAGAACTGCTGCATCACCGCCCGGCATCTTGATATATGACAGGTGTGCTTTTCTTTTAAAATTTTTTTGCGTACATAAAAGAATTTCTCCGCCCCAGATATGGCTGTCTGTTCCATATCCTGTGCCATCAAGGGTGACAGCAATGATTTCTTCATCAAGGTCATTTTCTGCCATACAGGCTGCTGCATGGGCATGGTGATGCTGAACCGCAATCTTTTTTACACCATCCTGTGCTTTGGCATAATCAGTGCTGTAATAACCCGGGTGCATATCATAGGCAATGATATCAGGCTGGATATTGAAAATTTGTTTTACATGATCAATAGTGTTTTGGAAATAATCATATGTCCTTACATTATCCAAATCCCCAATATGCTGACTTAAAAAAGCATAGTTATTCCGGGTCAAGCAGATGGTATTCTTTAGCCCTGCACCGCACCCCAGTATTTTCGGCATTATTTTATTTAAAACAACAGGTAGAGGGGCATATCCACGGGATCGTCTTATAAATCTTGGCTTGCCGGCCTGGACCGTGATAATGGAATCATCCGCCCGAAAATAAATATCCCGGTTATGCAATAAAAAATAATCAGCAATATGGGAAAATGAATCAAGTGCATCCTCATTTTCAAGGGAAAGCGGCTCTCCTGACCGGTTGCCACTGGTCATCACAAGAATATCAGGTCCCTTTTCAAGCAGTAAAAAATGAAGCGGGGTATAGGGCAGCATGATCCCGAGGCTATTGTTAAATGGTGCCACATCCTGTGCCAGTCCAGCTATATTGTCCTTGTTAACATTTTTCTTTTTCAGCAGAACAATGGGTCTGTGATAGGATTCTAAAAGTTGTTTTTCCCTGGCACTGACATGAACATGATCAAACAGGCGGGATGCTGATTCTGCCATCAGGGCAAAGGGTTTATGGGGACGTAATTTTTTTAACCTTAAACTTTGAACAGCATCTGGGTTGGATGCATCACAGGCCAGATGGAATCCGCCAAGTCCTTTGACCCCGACTATCTTACCCTGGCTTAAAAATTGTGCTGCAAGGGTTATGGCTTCTTTTGAATCTGAATCAATCCT
>JAQICW010000620.1 GCA_027858355.1 Desulfobacula sp. | reverse complement strand
TGTATAAGCAGGGATATCAACAGCCCATTTTTCAATGTCGAAAATTGTGATGATACCCCGCGATTGTTCTTGTGTAGGTAAGATTATACCCATGTGGATGTATTTATTTCTGTGCCCCTTAGTTTCAATTTATATCAGCAGTCAAAATATTTTGCAATTCAGCAAATGTCTGCACAAAATAGAGCGAATCATTAAACCTTAGCATATACTCTTTCAGCATAGTCTTATTATCCGCTGATTTGTAATCAAGCAGGTCAATTAAACTAAGTACTTTTGTTTTGCCTCCGTCAATCGTAATAGTTAAGCTCGTAGAGGCAAACCCGATCACGTAGTCGAAATTTTCGATTTTAATCATTTCTCCCGGCACGTAACTCTCAATGAAGATAAATCCATGGTCATCTAACATTCTCGAATAACCTAAACGTGGATGCGGCTTAATGAAAACTTCGAATCCAGACTGCCTGAAGACATTCAGAACCTGGTCTATCGTTTTTACGTAATCGACGAAGTGCGGGACCCTTTGTCCGTTAGACTCGAAGAACAATATGCTTTTTTTAAACGGTACTTGTACCTCGAACATATACTTGGATATATTGTCGGGATTTGTTTTAAGAACTATCTCCTCAATTCTTATATTGCTATAATCAAATGTCGGGAAAAGGCGAGATCCTACTTTCATGTACGAAATGTGATTACCCACGATGCAGTTTAGAAGTAACTTCTTTAGAACATACCTTAATGGAAAACTGGTTATGATGTCTCCTTTATGCTTGTAGAGATCGTAAAAATACACGGTGTTAGAGTCATGCAGCTTTCTTATAAAATAATAGGTTCCAAAATCGAAGTGCTTGGAATTAAAGTAAATTTTCGCGCCGCGGCAATGTCGGAATATCCTCTTGTAGATTTTTCCCAAAATACATTTTTGCCTAACTACATTGAACGGATTCTTCATGGAAAACAGCGGTATGAACAGCAGGCTGCAATCCAGATTTAAACTCTTTAAGTACCTATAATTATTAATAACACTTACAACACAAATCAGAATTTTGTGACTTTTACCATAATTCTCATATAAATCAATTGTATACTTGATGTCAGCGGGGGCCTGTGAAAATATGATTATTCTTTCATCGCCAGTTACCATAGAGAGACCTTTAAATAATATCTGTTCTAAAATTATTTCCCATCAAAATCAAACTGATGTTAATAGAAGGGAAGCTCATCAGCATCTCTTCTAATTACTTTATCAATTCTTTTTTCTGCTTGCTCCAGATTTATTTCCAATCCTATTACATTTTTAGCTCCTAATTTTTCCTTTAACACTTCACCCGTTGCACCTGCACGCATCCTACATCTAACACATTTTTAAGAATGACATTCGCCGGTAACAACTTCAGAAGATCATGTCGTATTCTATCATAATATATTTCTGGTATTTGACCCATCTAAACCTACCCTTTTTTGATTACCTGTAAAAGCAGCTTTTTACAAACTGCAATTCCTTTTTTGAAAATGCCCTGATGGCGAAAAGGAAAACAACATAGACAACAATTCCTAAAATCAATTCGACTGCAAGCATACCCACTGAGTTAGCCTCCACTGCCTTGGATGAAACCCAGAACAACAGGGCAACCATAACCAGCGACGCTGCCACAGACTTTATTATCACGACAGGTTGAAAATCGACCGGCCATGCCTCCTTTTTGACAATTTTATTGACGTATATGAAGGCAAGAAAATAGCTCACGAGGGTTGTTATGGCAGCCACAATAATATACCTGAAAAAATAGAGCAGGATTAAATTTGCCAACAGATTAAACACAGATGCAAAAAGATTCATCTTAAATATTGCATTAGTTTTCATGCGCACAAACAGGACATTTGAAAGGATAATATTCAGGCCATAAAACAGGGACCCTAATGCCACAAGGGGCGTTACGAGATATGTATTTTCCGCAACTTCCCTGTTGGCCAAAAGAGTCAGTACCGGTTTGCCTAAAACCATACTTCCAAAAATAAAAGGAATTGCCAGGAGCAGGAATATCTTGAGCACATAATTTAGCATTCTCTGCGCCTCGTATTCATTCTTGCTGTCCACGGCCCTTGACATAAGCTGAGGAAGGGCAGTACCCATAGCTTTGGGGATAAAAACAATAAGTGAACACATCACGTATCCGGGGTTGTAATAGCCCACAGCAGAAACAGTCATATAAAATGCAATAAAATACCGGTCACTGCCCGCCAGAATGAAATCAACTATAAACCCAAGAACAAGGGGAAACCCTAGTTTAATATCATCTTTAAGACTTTTGAGATTGTAAAATGAAAACTTGACTCCAATTTCCCTGCAAATAACCCAAAAAGAAGGTATTGCAAATAAAAATGCTGAAAAAGCACTAAAAAATACAACTATGTTTAGGCTGATGGATCTATAAATATGAAGATAAACCAAAATAAAGCCGATATGGGAATAAGAGAAGCAGACGTTTATCAATCTCATGTAGAAAATTCTGGATGTGTACCGGAAATAAGTAATTCCTTGAGAATAAAAAATATATACAAATAAATACAAAGGTATTATCCATGTGGAAAATGTAATCTCATTTTTAAAAAGATACGTATTAATTTGTTTTTGGAAAAAAATAAAACACAGTGAGATACTCAGTATGGAAATCATATTGAAGTAAAATTGTGGATAAAAGAGATCTCTTCGTTCCCTAATGCTCTTTACTGATGGTAAAAACCTTTTTGCTCTGAAGCCTACCCCAAAGGAAGATATACCAACTGCAATTCCAAGAATCGAAGACAGCAAGGTAAATCCGCCATATATGGTTACGCCCATCGCCTTTATCATTATGGGCATAAGAATAATATGCTGTAGACGTACAAGTCCCGCACCGCAGAAAACGATGCAGTTGTCTTTGATGAATGAAATGTAGTATGTTTTGGGCATCATTAATTATATCTTCGGTTAAATTAGCTTGGGTTAGCCCTACAACAAATTGAAAATACGAAGAAATTTTCCGGAAATCGTCCCGATAAAAAACTCACACTATGCACAATTATAAAAGATTCATCATCTTTGTTTGACATATTCCTTTGGCAATTCTTCTGGAGCTAATAGTTCTAAAAACTGTTTGTTATGTTCATAATAATGCTTATCAAGCATCTTTTTGATATTCCCTGTTTCAAAAATTTCCCAATCAATATAGATTATTTTATCCAAAACCTTCTGCATAATGAAGCGCCATATATTAAAAAACCGAATCCGCCTGAATGACTTTCTTAAAAATATTTCTACTATTTCTCCTTTATTCATATTGTTTTTGACAAACTGCCAATCCAAAAAATCCTTCCTAATCTCCAGCAAGTTTAGTCTTGTATTTTTAGGAAAAGAGCTGCTGCGGATGGTCTTCACCATATGTTTGTAAAAAATATTACTATTCGGGAGCAGAAATTTCATATGCATAACATCGGCAGATTGGTACAATTTCAGTGTCAACATACATGCCAATGCAGAATATGATCGGTTGACAATTTTATCGGAAGTTAAATTAGGTGGTTTTAATCCAATGGTGTTACATAACATTTTTATACCGTTATCTTTATCCTTCTTAAAATTTTCATGAAAATAAATGTGAGTTCTTTCTTTTCCGAATATCCCTTGGTAGGTTTTTACCATATCAGTTAAATCTAGTTTAAGAGGGTCTACTGTGATTTTAGAGTTATAAATATCCGTCGTCGGATTATCCGATAATTTCGAGCTTCTATCAAACCTGAAAAAATCTTTCACGCTTAACACGTCGCCTCCCTGAAGTGCCTGTTTGTAAACGGATTTTAACCAATCGGTCTGATACCGAAGAAAGAGAATAATTTCGGCATCAGGAAACAGGTCACCCAACAACTCAGCGCGCTGTGAATAATTTAGATTATACATGTTTTGACTCATTAATTCATCTGAAAACAACAGAACTGATGCACATATATTTCGCAGTGACGTTGCTATTGTTTTCTTCAACATCCTAATATCAGAGATATTTAGCTCACCCATATCTTGAAGGATTAAGGCATGCCTAATAAGAGTGAGAAGTTCTATTGGGTTGTAAAGGCAAATACCTTTGTCCAACTTAGTGAAAACGTGGTGTTGAAGAAAAGTTGTTCCTGTCTTATGAAGGCCAACATGAAGAAAGATTTTCATCCTACCTCTCAAATTAACGTGCTTCGGTTAAACATCTTTAAAATTGAGTAAAGTTTTCGGTGGCAAGTCTGGCGCCCCTGTGATTCGATACTGTGCATAGATATGAGACCTTTGCACGAGTCAGTTTTGACTGAAATTTATCGATATTTTGTCAGAAAAAGACAGTAAAATACTACTCGAAACGCTCATTTTTTGGTTTCAAACAAATATTATTACGTGGGACAGCTTTCTTGCAACGGTCTAATATACTTTGCTTTTTTGTTTATGGCCTGCCTCCCTTTTGTTTATGGCTCTGAATTGTACTGCTTTAGGCAATTTAACCCAAGCTTACAAAAAAGGCAGGTCATATTTCAATTAAGTGTCAACCATAATTAATAGCTCAGATATATCATCCCGGTATCGCCTGGACCCTTTTTTGTCTACTAAACATGCCTTGATGGCCTTCGATAGCTATTTAACGATCTTGATGATTATGGGTATAGCTGAAGTTTCGCAGTTTAAGGCTCTTCGGAGGAACCCTCGTTGCTTTCTCACGATTATTGCCCACCGGGTGGAGCGAGTACACGAAGGAAGCATAGGAACGAGGATGTAATTCCCCGCTACATTAAAAAGTAAGGGGAAAACTACCAAAAATTACATGAAAACCGCCAATTATAATTCTTTTAATACCTCGTGCGTTTTAGAAGGGTAGTTTGTTTTTCATTTTCTTGAGATACTTGCCAAAACAGTATCACATTTTCCAATCGCTGCGAGCTGTTTTTCATAGGCAGCTTGCAATTCAGGGGAGTCGAGAAAATGCCATTTTTGATGACCACCGGGGTTGCCTTTTGCTAACCAGTAGAGGTGATTGGATAGCGGGTATCTTTGGATATGTTTGATATAGTTCACTTTTAAATTTACTTGGTCAAATAACATTTCCAATGTTTTTACTGTATACAGGAACAGATGGCAACTCCAATAGGTAAACTGTGAAAAAGGCCTGTTATTATAAAAAGTCAGCAATACGTCATCAGCATTCGGAACTTCCACAATAATCTGTCCATTAGCTGCCAGCATTTCGCTCAGTTCACCCAATATTGATTTTGGATCAGGAATGTGCTCCAGAACGTGAAACATGGTTATAATATCGTACCCCCCCCCTCGAATGTCGGTTGAACTATCCGAAAGGTTTTGAAAAACAGTGAGGCCATGGCTTTGATAATGATTGCTCAGGCGTATTTCCAATTCCACGCCATGCGCTGTTGCTGCCAGCTCCCGCGCCCTTAAAAGAAATCCGCCTGCCCCGCATCCGAAGTCCAGCAAGGATCGGTTTGGCAATTCTGATTTGAGATACTGGAAACGCCGTTCGTCATCCCATGCAGTTTCCTTGAGCCAGATTTGAACATCCGACATCTCCCCGCCGTGCATCTCTGAACTTTCATAAAAGTCCTCTTTGATGTGATCAAACGATGCAAGAAAAACCAGCCCGCAGGAGACGCATTCAAGCACTTCTAATTCCGGCTTATCACGCACACTGCCGGGTCTTTTATTGAACTCTGTGCTGCCGCATAGATAGCATTTACCATTTACCACCATGTCAAACTCCAGTTTGCTCTTGTTAATTTGTTCGTCGCATCTTTCCCAATTCACGAATCATCCAATATCGAATCCTCTAATCAACAAATAATCAAATCACCGTCAGCACTCCCCAGAAATCACAATAACTGCATAAGGGGATCTTATCTCTTCTCCCCCTGAATATGCCGTTGCACCCACTCTTTTCTTTTTGGTCCGTTCCAGATATCTAATAATGGGTCTGTAGCATCTCCGATTACTCCGAGACGTTTGGGATCACCGATCTCCTGCATAGCAGGAGGTTTAATTTAAAACAATTAATTTCATAAGTTGTTTACCTTGTTGCAGTTGTTTTTTTTAGATGCGCTATAAATTCTTGAAAATACGTTCAAGACATTCAAGAGCAAGCCATGCACCTTCGCCACCATTCTTATGGCCCTGCCATATTTCCGGTATAAAAGTGGCCTTCGGCATCAAATCTGCAGCCAATGCCACAAATGCTGACCAATCAATCTCACCATCAGCTATCTGAATACCCTCGCCGTCAACTCCAGTGGCATCTGCCAGGTGCATGTGTGCTACATATGGAGCAACTTTTTGTACAAAATCAGTGAAAGACCAGTTACCGTGATTACAGGCAAGTTTTGAATGAGATGTGTCGAGACAAATTCTCATTGCATTTTTTTGGCAGAATTCGATAATACTTTCAGCATCGACAAACAAATTATGAAACTGTTGGCCGCCAAAGTGCCATGGAAATGGTGGCATCGTCTGAGGAATAATTTCAATACCATCCATATCTAATTCGGCAAAACTGCCTTCAAGCACTTTATACAACTCGACAAAACTGGCCTTTTCAATGTGCCCATCATGACTAAACCCACCCACATTTGTAACAATACATGTGGGTGCAGTATTATTAAAATATTCAGACAACTCCCTTGTAAGATCTATTACTCTTTGGAATTCAGCGATTGAACGTTTTCGATATACCTCGTCCAATGAACATAAATCAAGCGTATGATCACCTTCAAACAATTCAGGGCTATGGACAACGAGACCTTTATCAAGGGGTTTTTTTATATAATCTTTGAAATTCAGCTCAATATCTTTGTAACTTAGATGAATCTCAAGGATATCCATATTAGACATCGACAACATTGCTTTCATGTCATGATAACGCACAGGAATGCCCCATTTATGTGGAAATTCGTAGTTTTTGGCCTGTGTCGTCCGGGTGTGGTCCAAATCACTGGCGAAAAAGAAGTCGCCAGCCTTCTTGGCTTCGGGCAATATCCGCCCGATCAATTCATTTTTCTGGCTTGGTTGCAACCCCTGGCCTGGACTTCTTACCATGATCATCTCTTCCATAATTACAGCTCCAGCATCAATGTCCCGGGCTGCAACCAGACTTTTAGCGAGAGTTTCCCGATTCATCATCTCTCCTTGGGTTATCTTACGCTCAACAACTGTTCCCAAAGCTTCTTCAACCTGACGTATCGCAACCACCATTTTGGTAAATTCATCAGGTAACAGACTGACCTTATGATCATTGCCTTCCATATTTTGATCCAATGTAAAATGTTTTTCAATCACTTTAGCACCAAGGGAAACGGCAGCAATAGCGACATTGATATCTCGTTCATGGCCAGAATAACCAACTAAACACTCACTTTGTTTTTGTAAATGCATCATATATTTAAGATTGATGTCTTTAAAGGGGGCAGGATAAGTTGAATTACAATGCAAGAGAATAAAAGGAGAACCAAACCCTTTAAGTTTATTTATGCCATCAATAATTTCTCTCTCAGATGACATACCCGTAGAACAGATAATAGGTTTACGGGTCTTGACAAGCGCCGACATCAGCTCATAGTTTGTAAAGTCGGCAGAAGCAAGTTTATAAGCCTGAAGTCCATAGGCTTCAAGCTTTGCCAGAGAATCTTTATCCCATGGGGTACAAAGAGGAATAATACCTTTCTCTTTACAGTAATCAAATGCTTCGAATAAATATTCATCACTCAGTTGAAACTTGGACAACAACTCAAGTGTGTATTGTGCACCAAGATCTGCACTATCATCCGTAGTACTTCCATGATTTTTATATAATTGTGCCATGCTTCTCATTTGAAATTTGGCGCAATCGGCACCTGCTGCAATCGCTTCATCGATAAGAGCCTTGGCTCGTTCTAAGCTACCATTATGATTGTTGCCAATTTCTGCAATAATGAAAGCAGGCGATTCTTCGCTTATAACTCGACCGGCAATTTCAATTTCTGCACGACGACCAAATGCCACAGCGATCAATCGTTTATTGACATCAACAAGAGGAATTGCTAAATGCTTGCTATCAAGCAATTTATTGATATCCTCAGGGCGAGCATCAACAAAAGCTTGCCTGATATCTCTATTCATGATTTGGTAAACAGGTTTCTGTAAATTGATACCCGACGTAGAAATGAGCCAACGACGAAGGTCTCCATCAGATAATGCACCTTCCAGAATACCAGATTCCGAAACCACGAAAATGAGTCGCTCTTTGTTCTTGCTTATTTTATTAAGAGCATTTAATAAAGTATCTTCTGTAAAAACCGCATACTTCGAAAAATTCCGCTCTATTATCATAACCCCATCACCCGCATCAGTAATTTTTCAACCGCAATCCAACCACCTGGTTCATCTATTTCTATTGCCGTATCCTCAGACATCTCAAATACTCCCATCTTCCCTCCGAGTTGACATTTAATTTTCTCTAACACAGTACGCCTGGTATGGAATAAATAATCAATTATTTTAATTGCTTATATTAAAATAATTCTTTTTTTTGTTAATTTATTTCGGTTTTGTGATAATTCGCTGAGTTGTTCAAAGATCTCTATGGATACCGTGATTTTGAATTTTTCAAATTGAAACTTTTTGATTTTCACAACAAAAAGTACGCGTTAATCGGATGAACCTATTTTTTGATTCATTTTTCAATGCGCATGATTAACCCCTTGTTTAAATTCTCTTTTTTCAAGTATTCGGGTCACTAATTCCCAGTCCTTAGGCTCATCAATGTCTATTGCTGTCTCTTCGGACATTTCGTAAATACCTATTTTCCCGCCCAATCGGCACTGATGAGCTTTAAGAGTGCAACGACGGGTAATATAGAAAGCACCATTTTCCATTAAAGTACCAGCAAAATCCTGCCGACGGGGACGTCTTAACGGATCATAATTGATAGGGGTGCAGTTATCGTTCCAAAAAAAATGTTTGATTCGCGCTGCACTGAGCAAAGAATCTAACTGCTGTAGACTGAATTGTTGAAAAGCTTGATCCAAATGCCAGGATTCCAATAATGGCGAAGTCGCCTGTATCGTAATTAAAGTATCGAATGATAAAGACTGTAATGCATGTAGCATAACTGATTCAGTGGTAGCTTCATCCGTTGCCAGCTCAGCTGGTCGGCGCAAAACCTCAACACCAAGCTCTAAGCCTTCCACTGTTTCTTTGATTTCCAGACAATCGGTAGAGACCACTACCTTGTCAATCGCATTACACCCTACTGCGGCCTCCAAAACCCAAGCACACAAGGGTTTACCTACGATTTTTTTAATATTTTTTTGGGGTATACTTTTGGATCCACCTCGAAGTGGAATCAGCGCAACGACAGTCTTCATAGATATGTGCTCCAAATTGATGGAATTGAACCTGTTGTACATTGTATAGATCTCATTGAAAAAATTACCAAGCAGTCCAGCCTCCATCTAATACAATGGTTGTACCAGTTAAATAACTGGATGAGTCCGAAGCTAAAAAGATAAAAGGGCCGTCTAATTCTTCTCTGTTACACATTCTTCCAATTGGAGATAATTCGGAAAAATTTTTCACAAATTGCTCATCATGACCATCATACACTCCATGAGGAGCAATGGCGTTACACCGGATGTTATTTTTCCCATAAAAGGTAGCTATGTATCTGGTGAAATTAGGTATATAAGATTTTGAGGCAACATAATCTACGGGTTTAAACATTTTCTTATCGGAACCAAAATTGTAGAGATTTTGATTGGGGGCAATCATTGAATAAACAGAACCGACATTAATAATATTCCCAAAGCCTTGCTTTAACATTTGTTTACAAATTTCCTGCGTCATCTGAATTGTTCCAATCATATTTACATCAATAGAGCTTTTTAATACTTCGATGGGAAAGTTTTCAAATCGACTTTGATTTACATCATCAATATTATTTTTATCAAATTTGGCATCAATTGCAGCATTATTAACCAGAACATCAATTGTTTTAAATTTTTTCACAGATGCTGCAATGCAGTACTGGATACTCGATAAATCTGTAATCTCCAATGCTAACACCAAAAAAGTACTTTCATCATATTCTTCAGAAAGCCCTAACTGGCATTCTTTGATTTTTTTTGGATTATGTCCAGCCAGAACAACATTAGCTCCACTCTTTAAATAGGCATGGCTTATTTGTTTGCCAAACAAGCCAAATGCACCCGTTAGCAAAATGGTTTTGCCTTTTACGTTAATACTCATTTTTTCCTAACAGTCTCTGCGATTACACTACCATTTAATAAGTTACCTACAACTTCCATATCACATCGTTCAGTACATTTCAATCCGCAAGAATTATCCATATGATCTTTTCTAAATTGTATATATTTTTGTCCATTCCAAATATCAGCTAAGGAATTATCCCTTAGATTACCTAAAATAATTTCATTGTTATAATCTTCCATACACATTGCTATCTCGGCATTAGATTTTACGGTCATTGACATCCAGGGATGTTTGCATATTTCAGACCAGTGTATTGATTCTGTGCCATGATAATCTTTTCTGTACCATTGTTGATCCTCACTTTTTAAATAAATATAAACATCTTTACCTTCAAAAGCATCCCGCAACTTTTTAAATTCATCGGCCTGCCATTCATTATTCAGGTCTATCATTGTAATAACAATAGTTGTTTTGTAATTCCGTTCTTTTTTCAATTCCAATAGTTGTAATATTTTAGCGTAGGCCTTGGAAAAATTGGAAGCATTTCCACGGATTTTTTTGTGTTTTTTATCATTCACACTTTCAATTGAGTACTTTATATAGTCTAAACCATTTTCAAACATTTCCACGGTTTTTTTAATGTTGATATTTGACGGGTTACAACTGAAATACGATTTAAACCCTCTTTCAGATAAAAATTTAACGCCCCTACCTAAATTTCTATCCAATAAAGGATCTCCATAACCGTGTAATTGAATTACTTGAGGGATAATGTATAAGTAAAAATGATTTTCGCTCATTCCATCATTTGGAATTCCATAATTTTCAACAACAAAATCTTCCCATTTTGCCCATTCCTCTTTGCCCCATGGTCGAAGTTGTTCTACAATATTTATGAAATCTTCTTCAGAAAGAGTTTCAATTTCCCGATCCATCATAGTTGTGCGAGGACACATTTTACAGACCATATTACAAGCATTTGTGGTTTCAATATTATAAACAACTGGGTGTTTACTACGGAAACTTTCAAATTTTTCAGTTAAATATTCTTTTTCAAAATATTCACCCGCCAACAATCTTTTGTTTAGATCATGAACTTTTCTGTAAAAATTGATATCAATCATTTCTCACTCCAATAAACTAAGGGATTTAATTAAATTTGCAAGGTACTTATCTGACATTCCGCGCCTTTTGATAGTAATTGGTCCAATTGCATTCCGTGGTATTTTTTTTCTTTGTTAGCGTATCAACTCATGCTCATTATTGAAATTCAAAGTTCCACCACTCATCT